>JBDRAY010000029.1:0-12421 GCA_043823295.1 Methanobacteriota archaeon
CCACACACACAATCAAGACGAAACCAACAATGAAAAAGGGATTGCGTAATATCGGGTAAACTACACTCAGAAATCCACTGTCCAACGAAAAAAATGATACGGCCATCTCCATTAAATAATGTTAATGATATATAGATGTTAGAATAAAATGCAAAAAAACCTTTGCGTTGTGGCCCTAATAATCCTATTTTCCACAGCATGCTCTTCAACCGAAAACATTGGAATCTGCTCTAAAGACTTTTTAGACACTCAGTTGGGAACTCACATCGTCGCTGAAACCTGCCGGAACGTCGGCGTCTTCTCGATTGGGGGATTATACGACGGGCAATGGGAGAAGCTAACATACTTTTACCCTAAGCCTTGGTCGGGCACATACTTGACTGTAAACGTTGACGGAAAATATTATGCAACCTCCGACCACCCGAAAAACGCCATCCAAATGGACCAGTATTTGACGAGTCCACCAACAGTCCAAGGTGAAGGTTTAACAACCAGGTGGATTCTCCCAGACAACATCCACGTAACACAAAAACTTAAGGCAGTGGAAAACGGGACGAAAATAGAGGTCACAATAGAAAACAAGGATTCGCAAACACACAAAACCGCAGTCAGACTTCACCTGGATACTATGGTCGGCGTAAACGATGGGGCACCAATATACATTCCGGGAGACGGCTTGAAAATCTCTGAAGCAGAATATCACGGTGCAACACTAAACTTCAAATACTGGAAGGCCTACAACCGCCAAGACGATCCAACAATAGTTGCGACAGGATACATAAATCCTGAGGAAGGATTATCCTACCCTACAAAAGTATTGATAGCAGACTGGAAGAGGAGCAAAGACTACCCATGGGATTACGCGATAACTCCCGGACTCTCAATCCTGGGAGACAGCGCACTACTACTATACTATAATACTATAGAAGTGACTCCGCACAGCAACTACTCCATAACAACAAACTTTGGAAGCGGAAAACCAGTGCTGCCGAAAGAAAAAGGGGAATTCGGAATAACCGAAATCACATCCGACAACGTGTACGGGATATACTGCCCCACCAACAAAGTCAACATCTCAGTCGACGTGATAAGCTCCAAGGAAAAAAACGAAGGAATAGTCACACTAAAAATACTTGAGAATGGAAAGCTCATATACAACGAGAGCAATCCGACAGGTCTTGTGGATGAGGACTCGTACAGGAAAATCAAGTTCACCTGGCAAATACCAGAATCCCAAAAAGACAAGTCTTACAATACCGAAGTCACCCTGACAGACAAAGACGGGGGCGAGATAGACGAAATCGAAAAGCCAGGGTTCATAAAAATCGACGCGAGCAAATGCAAGCTCAGGGAGAAAAGAGACCTCGGACCCTACGTAGTACTATTCTTTGCAATGCTCTTTTTCGGCACGGCAGTTCTCGTTGTCATGGCAATCTTTAGGAAGAGGGGGAAGGTATCAATAACTAAAGTCGTTGATGAGAAAGGCCGGGTGAAGGTGACTGTATTAAACGACACGAAGGAAGACCTGAACAAATGTGTTGTAGAGGATGGCATACCCTCCCAGGCAGAGTTAACGGTATCCACAATGGCGGTGATAAGGAGAGACAACAAGCTGGTATGGGAAATCGAAAAACTAGCTTCAGGGAAGACGGCAGTCCTTGAATACAAGATCCGGGGGGCTAACGTACTCCCACCCGCAAAAATCACTTGGGATGGCGGGGAAGAAATATCCGCCTAAAAAGAAAATTTTGAGCAAACAAAACATTTATATACTACATATAATAATTACTGATAATGAAGCCTGAGAGAGGTTTTAGTATTTATACTATTAATTCTAATCCACTACATCATTTTTAAACTAAGAAGAGAATAATTTAAGGTTAAACTAAACGAGGTTGTTGGAAGATGAAACAAACAAATAAACGAATGATGTCAATGGTATTCACCTTGACGATAGTGGCCTTACTATACTTTTCAGGGCCAAGCACCGCAATAACAGCCGCTTTAGGCGCTATTGCAGACGTCTACAGAGGGCAGCTGGCTGCCATAACAGGTTCAGTGACCCTAAACGACTATGAATTCATAATGAATTCAGGAACCGTGATACTTACAATCGACACGGCTTCTAATGGTTCATTCAACTGTACACTCCCGAAAGTGACTGGAAGTGTGAACGTGACTTGTTCCAACAACCAAAATATCAGCGTTCTCGCCTCTTCAAGCAACTGGGATTACAGCTACGGCTACGGCTACGACTACGGCTACGCCTACAGCCCGTACACATACTCCTACCAGTACGGATACGGGTACGAATACGGAAGCAACTGGCTTAACACAGTCTTAAGCTACAACGTCCTGTGGAGAGTGCCCCGAACATACGATATAGGGGGATACACCGCCACAATCCACGTCTACGCCGACAACACGCTCGTGGACTCGTCAACAGCTCAAGCATTCACCGTAAACAGGCCCGTAGTACTGATAAACGAAATACTGGCTAACCCATCTGGGGCTGAACCAGATACCGAGTTCATCGAACTCTACAACACCGAGAACACGACAGCCAACATAACAGGATGGACGCTGGGCGACGGAACAGGAACGATAGTGAACTATTCCCTCAACGGAACAATCTCAGGCCAAGGATTCAAGGTATACTTCGGAGCAGAGACCGGAATCACCCTAAACAATGCAGGAGATACAGTCTACCTGTATGATACGCTTGGAGCTATCGTTGATGAATTCACATGGAGTTCGGATCCAGGTCAGGGTATATCCTTTGTGAGATCCGCTAACGGAGGAGACACCTGGACGACCACGGACAATCCGTCACCAGGAACCACCAATGAGGAGGTTGCGTTTGCAATGAGCCTCGAAGAAGTCTGGAACCTGGTCTCGATTCCGGTGACTCTCAGCAACCAGACACCCCAGTCGACTTTGAGTTCGATTGCCGATAAGTACACTATCGTCTGGGGTTATAATGCGAGTGACACGGGTGACCCGTGGAAGAAGTATGTTCCCGGAGCGGCAATCGGAAACGACCTTGCGGCCATGACTCCCGAGTGGGGTTACTGGATAAGGGTTAACTCGACGTCAGCCACCCTGAATGTCTCAGGTGAGGGGCCAACGACAACAGACATCGCATTGGTTGACGTCTGGAATCTAGTCGGCTTCCCATCTCTTACAGCAGCTGCAAACGTGTCGGCTGCGCTGTCTACAATAGACGGCAATTACACTATCGTCTGGGCTTATAATGCGACCGACACGGGTGACCCGTGGAAGAAGCACGTTCCCGGAGCGGCAATCGGAAACGACCTTGCGGCATTAACGCCTGGTTATGGACTCTGGATTAGGGCGAACGTTACAAGCGAAACCTTGACGATATAAAAATAAATTAAAAAAAAATTTTTGGAGGGAGACACAAAAAATGATGAAAAAAGCCATTATAATGCTGTTAGCATTAATATTATGTACGGTACCAGCGGGAGCGGTGCCACAATTGCCCCATTCGTACACCGGTAAAGCCTATGTAGGCGGCGTGGTCGCGCCACAGACAAGTGCGATTCGCGCGGTAGCCGGGACATCCGGCATAGACTGGAATACGACAGTCCAGACCGGTACGGGTGACTGGACTCTTGACATAACCTTCGACGACACCGACACTGTCGGTACTGTCGAGGGAATGACTGCGGGCGAGACAGTTACGTGGTACTTGCGCACAGTGTTGGCTACTACAAGCAATCCGACAGTAGGTTCAACAACAGATCCATTTAACTTAACCATAGCAGCATCCTGTTCTGACGGATTAAAGAACGGGGACGAGACTGGAGTCGACTGCGGAGGAAGCTGTCCACTAGAATGTTACGCAAAGACTGCAGCACTAAGTGTTGGAACACTGAGCATTCTCGCAAACAATAGCGGTACGACAGTATTGACTATTACGAACACGGGAGCAAATGCCCTAACAGGCCTTACGGTTACCGTGCCCGCGTTCAGTCCGACGGCAGGGGCAATAACAATAACGTTTACTGCTCCAGCTACGGGTCTAGCATTCGGTGCGAACGTTCAGGTGACTTTGAATGTGACTGTCGCAGTCAACACTACTGAAGACAGGTATGTGGGCACGATCAACGTGACCGACGACAACGGCACAATACAGCAGGCAGTGATAACAATCGACACGACCGCGGCTTCGGAAATCCGGAGGAAAACCCGGCGGATTGAAGTGGATGCCGCCGGACTTGAGGGTGCGCCAATCTGTCTTGGATCGCCAGTAGTCGTTACTTTACTAGACGAGAGCAGGGGCGAGCCAATAAAGAAGGCTGACGTAGACGTTTATCTCGGCAATGAGGCTAGAGCGAAATTCAAGGTCTTTTACGGCGAGACAGACGATATGGGTGAATATAAGTTCACTCCGACAGAGGCAGGCGACTACCTCGTAACCGCGTCTTCAACCAGCTATAGGTTGGCTGAATTAACCGTGACAGTGGCACAGTGTGGTGAGACTACCTCGACCATGCCCATGACAACGACGATGCCAATCGTGATTACGACAACGTCGGTAACACCATATACTACGTCGACGGTTACGGCAACGACGACCACAATGGTTGTGACAACAACGGTTACTAAAGCGACAACAACTGTGACAGCGCCTACACCTCCAGTAACGCCAGGTAAATCCTCTACAGGAACGATAATAATTGTGATTATCATCGTGATAGTAGTTGCAGCGATATACCTGAAAAGCAAAGGAGGAGCGCCGCCAGCAGGGCCGCCGGCAGAGTAAAATTAGAGGGAGGGATTAATTTCCCCCCCTAATTTTTATTTTTAAGGTTTGGGGTGTGTAATATAAAACATGGAAACCAAAATCAAAGCGGTGTGTCTCCTAACGGTTTTCACACTATTTGCGGGATTAGCCTCAAGTGTAGGTGTTACTACTGCATTAGCTTCTATTGCGGGACAGTATTCTATTGTCTGGGGTTACAATGCAAGCGACTCCGGCGACCCGTGGAAGAAGTACGTTCCCGGAGCAGCCATCGGAAACGACCTTTCCGATTTGGGTGTTGAATGGGGTTACTGGGTACGATTGAATACCTCCCAAGCCACTTTGAACATAAGTGGAACCGAGCCTTCTTCAACTGATGTTGGATTGGTTAACGGGTGGAATCTAATCGGGTATCCCACGACTACAGCTCAGGCTGCTGCAACCGTTTTAACCGGTATTGCGGGACAGTATTCTATTGTCTGGGGTTACAATGCAAGCGACTCCGGCGACCCGTGGAAGAAGTACGTTCCCGGAGCAGCCATCGGAAACGACCTTGCCTCCTTTACTCCAGGATTCGGATACTGGGTGAGAGTGAATGCCACTTCGGCGACACTTACAGTGTAAGAGGGATTAAACTCGAATTGAATCTGGGGGAAGACTCGTTTTCCTCCAAAACACTTTTTTTATTTTAAAATGAGAATTAAACAGTCTTTGGTTTTACTATGTCTTGTCTTACTCTCCCACCTTACTTTATCAGAGCCTTCAATGCCGATGCTGATTCCCGAAGCTTACAGTGACGGTTTCGCATACATCGATGGGGAACCTGCCCCTCGCGGAGTAAACATTACAGTTCACTCTGTTTTGACAAACGAGATTGTTGGTGAGGGTGTTGTCGCAGACGACTCAGGTATTTTCAGTGTGGATATTATTCTAGACAATCCGTTGACTGACGTTGACGAGGGTGCGTCGAATTTCGAGCCAGTAAAGTGGTGTATGGACGGTATCGAGGTTTCCATTCCACACCGGGGGATTGACAAGGCCGAGTCTGGCGAACTTAACATGGGTTTTGAAATCCATTTGAATTCAAGTGGGCAATCAGTAAGCTGCAGTCAAGTGGAGGTTCCCGTACCTGAAGCTGAGGATTCAAATATTTTTTACTACAAAACCTTTATTGGATTGCTACTCATAGTCATAATCCTCCTTATTTTAATTGTCTTTTCATTATATCTACATAAAAAATAAGAGGTTGTGAGTTGAGAATGAAAAAAACATTATCTTTACTGGTTTTCCTTGCCCTACTGTCATTTGCGTCAGCAATCCCTCAGATACCAGAGGCCTATGACGGAGTAGCATACGTAAACGGTGAAATCGCAACTTCGGCAACGGAAGTGTCAGTCCGCTCCGCCTCCGGTGACGAGTGGAAGACTCAGGTGATTTCAGACGGATTATGGTCTCTTGACGTGACCTTTGACGACCCCGACACCTCAAGTGATGAAGGCGCCCGCACCGGTGAGCAATTAACTTGGTTTATTGGAGGCGTTACCGCATCTCTAGGAGGCATGACAAATGATATCGCAGATTTTGGAGGGCAAAACAGTGGCGTTTCACTAACAGTCGGACCTGCTCCTTCAGCGGCTGCGGCGTCAACGACTATAAGTGATTCTGAAGGCGTTTCCCCCACTTCAACTTCGACTTTAAAGGTCATTTCTCCCGCAACAACTTCAACTTTACAGTCGTCTGAATCCACTTCGACCATGCCTTCTGAAGTGGATCCCTCTCAGACTACTGTGCCCGGCGCAATCTCTAACTTGCTTGCGAAGAGGGAGACTACGACTACCTTGACTTCTGAGATTGTGGTTTCGTCGAGCTGTTTTGACGGGGTTCGAAACAACGGTGAGGTGGGTGTTGATTGTGGGGGGCCTTGTCCTCCCTGCGAGGAGGGCGGAAGCAACCTCGTATACCTTATTTTGGGGGCTTCGGCGGTGTTGGTGTTTCTCTTGCTCACTTTCATATTGCTGGTTGTGGTTTTCATAGTAATCAAGAAGAAAAAGAAGCAATGAAGGTTTCTGATGCGGTTGCGAAGCGAAGAAGCATTAGAAGTTTTTCTGAAAAGAAAGTTGAAAAGGAAAAGATAGCAGAAATCGTCGAATCTTTTTTCTGGGCGCCTTCAGCTGGAAACCTTGAGGCCCGGGACTTGATAATCGTTAAAAAAGAGGGTTTAAAGCTTAAGCTTTCCAAGGCCGCCTTCGGCCAAGCCTTCATAGCGCAAGCTCCCGTAGTATTCGTAGTCTGCGCCGACACAAAAACTAATCTATCCTACGGCGAGCGAGGCATACACTTGTACTGCCTGCAGGATGCTGCGGCGGGCGTGCAAAACATGCTCTTGACTGCGACTTCCCTAGGCCTCGGGTCCTGCTGGGTGGGGGCGTTCAACGAGACTGAAGTCGCCGAACTGCTCGAGCTTCCGGAACACGCACGGCCCGTAGCAATCGTGCCCGTAGGATACTCTAAAGAAAGACCTAATCCTCCCCTGCGGGAGAAGAAAATCCACAAAAACGGGTGGTGAATGCTAATCCAGCCCTTGAAGAGTTGCTACTCTTGCAGTGATCTGTTCCTCGTATGGCCTTGTCAATTCAGCCTGTGTTGGAGGTGGTGGAGCCGCACGACCGAGTCCTCGCGGAGTAGCTTTCCTGCGCGCAGCTTCAAGCTCGTCGTGCAATTGCTCAAGCCAATCACCGTCTTGTTGAGTAGTCTTTTCAAGCAATCCCGCAATAGTGGATTCGACTCTTTCTGCAGATCCACCGAATGTTCTACCCGCGTCTTCCGCACCACCTGGTATTCCATGTTCATATGAGAAACTGGCTTCTGAACCCTCCATCTGCCTCAAGCTAGTTGCCCTTTCGATAAGGCTACTTAAGGCCGCTTTAGATGGTTCAGGAATCTCAAGGGGTTGGTCTCCCCCGAGTAGAATTTCTTGTTCAGGGGCAAGATAACTTAAACGATCCCCCATTTTTTGGTCTGCGTATCTCTTCAAGGCGTCCACCTGATTCTCAGGCCCTTCAGAAGTCCCCTCTACCTTATGTCTTGCAGCAATTTCTCGTGAAACCACCTCAAGCATCTTAGTATCCGTGCACTCGGAAAGAAATGAATCTAATTCTCCCTCAGCAGCCTCGAGCGGACCGCGATCTGGAGCCTCACCCGTCTGCTCCCAACTTGCCTTTGAAAATGCAGCTCTTGCTTCAGCAGCATCATTTAAAAGATTCCAAACTTTTTCTTTCTCGGGATTCACATCTCCTAAAGGTTGAGTTTTTGTAGCCATATAACTATCTAGGAAAATAGGTTTAAATCTTTTCACTTTTCCTTTGCTCGCCCACACTATTTATTTATTTGTTACTATCACTTACTCATGGGTGAAGTAGAAGACATTATCGCCCGCGTGGTTTCGGAAAGCGGGAAAACAGAGGCTGACATAAAGGAGAAGGTCAAGACTCGGAAAGAAAAAACTCACGGACTCCTCTCCGACTACGGTGCAGTATACGCCGTCGCAAAGGAGCTCGGCGTCGACTTGGACGGGAAGCAGGCACCGCTTACGAAAATCAAGGAAGTTTCAGGCCAGAAGAACCTTAACGTCTTAGGCCGCGTGAAAGTCGTCTACTCCCCCCGTGAATTCAACAGGAAAGACGGAACGACTGGCTACTTTGCAAGCATAATCCTATTAGACGATTCCGGGGAAATCCGGCTAGTACTCTGGGACAAGAACACCGAGCTTACCAAACACATTCAGGTGGGAGACGCAATCCTGGCTAAAAACGTGTATTCCAAAGACAATCAGGGGGCATTCGAAATACACGCCGGCTCGCTCTCTACAATCGGCATAAACCCGAAAACCACTGAAGCTAAACTCCCGGAAATCTCCGAAAAACTCTACAAGATATCCGAGCTTACCGAAGACAATCCTGCCGTAAATATCGTACTTCGCGTTTCGAATTACCTACCCAAGACCGAGTTTACGAGAAGCGACGGGAGCACGGGATCCCGGGCGTCATTTATCGGTGAAGACGAGTCCGGGAAAATAAGGGTCGTCTTGTGGGACAAGTCTGCTGAACGCGAAATCGGAGACGGCGACATACTAAAACTTGAGAACGCGTACACTCGGAAGGGACTGTCCGAAGGCATAGAACTTCAAGCAGGCAACCGGTCGAGGATAATCGAAACGGACATAAAGCTTAAACTACCCCCACTCGAGGCTAAGGGGAAGGCATCAAAACTCTCGGAATTAAAGCCCGATGAAAGCTCTCTTACCGTTTCCGCGCGGGTTTTAAGGGTTTTCCCGCCAAGGGATTATTCCGGAGGAAGCATGGCCTCAATCATCATGGGCGACGACTCAGGGACTATCCGGGCGGTATTCTGGGATGAGAAAAGCGGGGAAGCCGAAAAGCTATCACGGGGAGACGCGGTAGTCATACAGAATGCTTACACTCGGGCAAACATGAACGATGAAGTCGAAGTCCATGTCGGAAAATACGGAATTCCGAAAAAATCCGACAAATCCAAGCTGCCATCAGCCGAAGACATTGAATTAAAGTTCACAAAGACTAAGAGCATTTCCGAGCTCGAGCCTTCTGAAGACAGGGTTAGGGTTTCAGCGAAAATAGTGGAGTTTGAAGAGGATAGGAACATCTTCTATATGACTTGTCCCTCATGCAACGGGAAAGTCCAAAACCTTGGTGGCGCGTGGTTCTGTGACGCGTGCGGGGACATAGACCCTGACTCAAATCTTGTGGTCTCCTCAGTCTTAGAAGACGACTCCGGAACGATTAGGGGCGTATTCTTCAGGGAGAATGCGGAAAAAATACTTGGATTAAACGCTGAAAGCGCCATGAACCTCATCGGGGAAACCCAGGACGAAACAGCACCCTTAAAAGAAGCTAAAAAGAAGCTTAAGAAGACACCACTAACACTTCTGGGTAGAGCCCGCTACAACGACTTTTCAGACCAACTCGAATTCATCGTGGATGAACTATCCTAAGCGTTTTCAAGGTGCGTCGGATGAGAGTGCTTGGACGAACCCAGGATTGAATGCAAACCGCCTTTACCCCCAAACCCCCTTGTTTTTTTAAGGTAAAAGAGTGCGAAAGCCACTGCTGCGAGAACAAAAGCCACTATAAAAAACTTTAAAACTTTAGAGCCTCCTTCCCCTACAACATCCTTCTCATCATCGGTTGAAGTCAAAGTCGAGGTGGTTGATGTGCTCGTCGTAGACGTCGAGGATGTGGTGGATGTCGAAGATGTTGAAGTGGTCGAAACGAACCTCTTTGCGGAAACGTTCACCCCCCAATCCACCAGATCGTCGATTATTCGCTCAATACCATTGCTCGTTACCTTGAACTCCTCGTCCATCGTCACAGTAATGGTGTTTCCCACAAGCGTTTTGTCATACCTTATCCTGCATTTAGTGTCAGTACCCCACTCAGTATCCCCTGAAATGATCTTTTTTTCCACGCGACCTTCAATTAGTTCAGCACACTTAGAGCCATACCCCTGCATGAACCTGTTTGTCGGAAGGTATCCGTCGGCAAAGTAGTTGGAGGCGACGCAAAACGCGTGAACCCTCTGGCACAAGGACTCAGAATACTCTGACTTGTTAAACCACTCCACTGCAAAGTCTAGGGCGGGCCTAAACTCCTCATCCCCGCACAAAACCTTGGAGTGGGATAAAAGCCTTAATGGACAGTTTTGAAAGTCCTTGTGAAGGTGGGTGTCATTAAAAATCGTGTCTGGCAGGATAGAAGGGTGGCCCACCAGCGAGTAATTCGTGCAGTTAACGTAAAAATCGTATGAAGGCATGTTCTTCAGGCAGAATTTATCCCACTCAATCGGCGTGTAGTCAGTGAAACACTTATCGATAGTGTCAGCACCCCAAACCCGGCTTACAGCCTGCTCGCAAATGAATTTATGCGTCTCAGCAAGCCATGCTGAACTAACCGATGCGAGAAGAATAAGACTTAACAACACCCCTGAAAAAACCCTCATGTTATTACATAAGCTAAAAGAAGATAAAAGCTTTCAACCCAAAGCAATAAGTGTTAAATCCCTAAGGGCCGGGCCCAAACCGAGAATTAATACAACAAACTTTATGAAGATCCGGGATAAATCATCAGACTCGTATTCACGGTCAAGCGTGTACAAAACAAGGCAGACCACAAAAACCTTGAGCGGGAACATGACTATTGCCGAGCCCACATTATCTATCAGAAAGTTGGGTAGCACGTGCTTCTCCCTAAAACCCAAGTAGTCGATTCCAACATACGTGGCACTCGCATCCAAAAGATGCGCTGCTAGCACTGAAAAATTCACGTAAAACGGCTCACACCTTAGGAACAAGACCCTTTCCCACTTCCTCAAGATTAAAAGGCACAAGACCACGCTTAAGGCAAAGACTAAGAGGGCAAGTGAAAGACCCCTCAGGTCAGAGACATGAGTTAAGATTAAAAACAGATTATAGGATGAAAGGACGACTCCGACCGAAAACATCCCTAAATGATACTTTTCCCTCAGAAGGAGAACTGATACTACCAAGACAATCCCAGTTAAAACAAACATCGTGAGAAAAATACCTGGAGCAACCACAAAGAAATTCGCAGGATAAGACGCATACCCCGGGTAAATTCCAAATCCACGGTCAACGAGCTCGCGTGCAGTACCCCCAAAGAATATAAACGGGATTGTCGCAAGGAAAAACCTTCGATCCAGTTTGAAATTGAATTTTCTGAAAACCTCGATAATTGCGTACACGCAAAAAAAAAGTATTACAGCATAAGTAAGAGTATTTACTAACGTGTAGCCCGGAGACCAGAAGTGCTTTAAAATAAAATCCGTGAAAGCCATGAACATCCATTTTTATAGGGATAATACCTATTTATATTCCAAGCTTGCCCGGCTGAAAGGCGTGCGCTATGCGGCGCATGCTAAACGAAAAGCTCTAAGAGTATAAACTTCTTAAAGCAACCCAAACATTTTAAAGTAACGTTAAAACATGGCACGTCACCCAAGACCGCGAAGCGGTTCACTGGCATACACACCCCGAAAGAGGGCTAAAAAACAGACGCCTAGTATGCGGTCTTGGCCAAAATCTGATGAAGCGAAACTTCTAGGTTTCGCCGGATACAAGGCCGGGATGACCCACATCATAGCCACAGACAACAATAAAAACAGCTCCTCATCCGGATTAGACGTCCAAGTCCCAATAACAGTCTTAGAAACCCCCCCAATGTTTGTTTTGGGACTTAGGGCTTACGCAAAAGGCTACTGGGGGAGGGAGACCATGACCGACATTTGGGCTTTGGAAATCCCCAAGGAAATACTGAAAAAACTCAAACTTTCTAAAGGAGAAAACCCCGAAAAAAAACTCGACGAACTATCAAAAAACGATAAACTAGTCGACGTAACGGTAATAGTCTGCACTCAACCAACGCTCGCATCGCTTCCCAAGAAAAAGCCGGACGTCATGGAAATGGCGATAGGCGGGAGTATAAGCGATAAAATAGGGTACGCCAAACAAATACTCGGGAAAACAGTTTCAGTAAAAGACGTCTTCGAAGAAAACAACAACACCGACGTCTGCGCAATAACCAAGGGTAAGGGTTTCCAGGG
>JBDRAY010000030.1:0-6163 GCA_043823295.1 Methanobacteriota archaeon
ATACCTTTACCCATCTTTATTCCTTCCCCATTCTTTTTATCCCATGTCTTCTCTCGTAGTCTTGGACGAAATGCAATTCACTCCTCAAGTCCAGCTCATATATCGGAGGAATGTATCGTTCTCCCAAATACTTGTTCCAGTGTTCATACTGCTTTCTTTTGTTACCTAATCCCCCGTAAATACTTCCTAACGCCCAATCCACCTCGCTTCCTGAATGCGTTTCCGTTTCCGCAATCTTTTCAAGAATTGGTATTGCCTCCTTTGCCGGAGATCCCATAACACCCAAAGTCATGGCAAAACGGTGTACGTGTTTCCCGTCTCCTCCCTCAAGGTATTTAATAACTTCCGGAACTACTTCTACACCCATTTCTGTCACCATTAAGTGTGCTCGGTTAGCCACCCGGTATTCCCAGATATCTGGTGTGTCACCAACTTTGTCGTAGTCCTCCATATCAACCATCTCTCCTGGTGCATCGAACATAGCAATGAGGAAGGGTATGGTATATTTTGGAACCCCTCCCCTTAAAGTGTCTATTGCCGCGTGACATCTGTCCAGGTCTTTCCCTACAAATTCAATCAATTTAGGAATAGCACTCTCTCCAATACCCAATAAACCAGAAATTATTCTCTTTTGTCCCTTGCTTGGATCCGCTTCTGAAAAGTTGACGAGTCCTTCCAAAGTGTTTTCCTCCCTCAATTTCGGGTCTCCAGGATTTTTCACTATGATTTCTAACAGAGCAGCAAATGCTCCTTCACGGACTAATGGGCTTGAATCGACTCTTCTTTCAACAAGTACTTCCACCGCCCTTACACTTCCAATCTCTCCGAGCGTGTATGCCTCCCGTCTTCTCGTATATTCGTCTTCTGCCGTTAATTTTTCAAGGTGGGGTTCTAATCGTTCACCTTCGAAAAGTTCTCCCCGACTCATACAGTTGATGAAGTGTTCCTTGTAGGCTCGTGTGAGCACTGCGACTGCCATAACCTCGTCTTCACTTAATCCAGATTTCCTAGGAGCACTAGACGGTTTTGGCCCCCGATACTCCCTCAAAGGAGTCTCAAGTAAATCATAAGCCTGCTGCTCGGTTAATGATTCACCTGAAACTGATTCAGGTTCAGTCAAAAGTTGTGCAAATCTTTTAATAAATGAGTCGAATCCGCCACTGGTTTCCCTCGCTTTGTCGGGATCCTCAACCCAAGCTCCAGCAATCTTTCTCAAGGCTAAGGCGGTTGCAGTGAACCTTGCCAGATGGGGTACTTCGGCAAGCCACACTTCTCTCCCACCACTTCGAATATTCCGATGGTGATGCTGATACTCCGAGTCGAGAAGAGTCAACCACTCAGACAATAAATCTTCCATGTCAACGCCTTCGACTTGTTGGCTTTCCACAATACTCAACAATGCTTCTTTGACCGGTACTGAGTCCGCATAAATTTGTCTCGCCCCGTAACCTACTTCAGCTTGAAGCTGAAGCGAAGTGAACAACCTCAATAATTCAGGTTGATGATGTTTCACAACACCAAATGGCGGACAACTATGTTTTTTTGATGGGTCGTCAAATCCTGGAGAACTGTATGCTTCAATGGCTTGCAATCCCTCTGTCGTACCTCTCGACTGAGGATTTAGTTTCCGCTCAATTTCGTGCCCGCACTCATGGCCAATTATTATGTTGGGGGCCTCCAAAACCACCGCCGCGAATGCTTGAGTGAAGTTTAGTTTTCCGTCTTGAATGCCTACCTGGGTTTGTGATTCCACTTCCCGGGGACTCACTCCCTTTTTTGTTGAAGGTTCGAACACACATTCGACTTTAGTTCCGAGAATCCCATTCCATCGTTCAACGTGATTTTGAATCACATCGATTTTCTCGGGATTCCATCCGTGCTCGACGGCTTGACTGGCGTTTTCTATTGAGACTCCCATCGAGTCTGCTATGCCGCTGCTTAGCCTGCTGAATTCGTCAACCTTCCGCCCACCTTGTTGTCTTTTCTCCCTTGGCATTTATGTTTGTTTTAATCCTGCAATGTGTGGTCCGTAAACTGTGTCGTTTGCTTCTGCACAGTCTCCAGCTCCTGTGGGATAGATAACGTTCTCCTGCTGATAGATGTGTTTTGGAGGTATTATGGCTGCCCACCATTCCCCTTCCCAGTCTCCTTGCATTGGAGTTTGAGTGTACCCTCGCTTTAGAAACTGGTCTGGATCAACACCGTAATTTCGAGCAGCATGAATTGCGATGTCGACCATGTCTTCAAGTCCCTCAAGCTTTACGTTATCGTATATCTCAAATCCTTCCCTGCTTCTGCCTTCAACCAGTTTTGGGACCATCGCATATTTAGAGTATAATGCACCTTGAACTTCATTTCTTAAATCCCCCGTGTTTGTATTTTCTCTTATTATGACGTCGAAGTCTTCACCGTGAACGTATACTCTCGTATTCAGGGCTCTTGCAATCGCAAACGCGTTCTCAAATATGTCAATCGGTGTTCCCCCAAACCTTACCTCCATGTCCTCAAGGTTTAATACTCTTTTCACTTCACTGGCGACAGTCTCAACCTCCGTGTGGTTCATCCCAATGCTGTTTACCCCCTCTCCACCTGTATTCTTTATTACATTAAGATAATCCATTTTCCCGGCCGTCATACTTGAAAGAGGGCAGTGCAGGAATGCCTTCCCCCGTCTTAAAGCTTGAACCTGACTTCTCATTATTTCTTCATCTTCGGGTGTCTTAAGGTACTGAAGCCCATTTAAAAATATTACTGGGAAGGTCCTCCCAATTTTTTCGACTGTCTCATCGTCTGGAACCTGAAAAGCAAAACCCTCACCTGTCTGCTCTACTTTTGTTACAAAGTATGGTTTCGAGGGAGGCGTGTCCGGTTTGTCGGCGGCTCCGAATATGTGGCGGTCCATCCGATCCCGACTTATCTGTAAGGTTTCACCACTCTCAGTGGGTATTTCAAGGTCTATCCCCGGTTTGAATTCAATGACATAACCCACCCTTAATGGGGCGTTTGGATCAATATCATCATTAATCTTATTATCACTCGTATGTGTTCCACTCTCAATTCTCAGCCGTCTTACGTTGTCTCCGAATTTTCCTTCAAGTGAAGAATGGACGTCCTGAGAATACACGGTCATACCCTGCTCACGCGGCAGATTGTTGGCGATGTTGGATGAGGCACCCCCTGCTCTAGCATCGGGTGTTATCCCAGCCTCTTCCATACATTCACCGAATCTAGATATTGTCTGATCATCTATACTGCATTTTTTTCCGCCGTGAGTCATGGCCCACAATACTGTTACTGCTATTTGGCGAACATTCGACGGGTCTTCAGGTCTATTTGCATTATTTATAATGGCAAGTTCATCCTGGGTGAGAGGCTGTTCTTCTGTAATACCACAAGTATGAAAAAATGACTTAACATTGTTCTCATGTAGTGTGTAAACTTGGTCTGTATTTGTTCCTCGGATAGAAAGGATGTTCCCTCCAGTCGGAGTGAGGTTTTTTGCTTCTGCGAGTTTTTTTCTCCATTTGGACACATAGTAGTCAGCGTCAAAACCCTCAAGCTCTGGGATATCTCTTATTTTCTCCCTAATAGAATCCACGTCTGCAGAAAGTTGTAGGTCCACTTCAGAAACACCCTTTCCAAGAAGCTTTCCATAAACTTTAGCGACTTTCCTTGTTAGCTCCGTTGTATCTTTACTCGACTCGAAATGGTTCTCATCCACTTGTCTTGCAAGCGCTAAGACCTCTGGTAATTCCGCGCTTGGAAGTTTTTTATGTATTGCAAGGGCTGTCACAACCCGCTCAAAATTTCCCCCCCAGTCCCCAAGTTCCTCTAATTTCGCTTGTAAGGAGGCCGCAGCGGCCTCACCTGCCTTTGCTAGAGCGCCTTTTGCATAAGCATGAAATTCGGCAGCAGCCTCAAGGGCGTTCATAACTGGGAAGTCTTTGATCCTGTATCTGACGGCGAAAGCATCAACTTCTCGGTTTGGACTTTGTGCATCACCTTTTTCTAATCTTCCGGCAATCAGGGTTATTGATGTTGCAGCGGCAAACTGGACGAGGCAGTTGCCGTCTTCTTGAAGTGTTTCAGCGAGAAGGCTTAAATCATTTTTCCCACCCATCTTGCCCAACGCCAGAGTGGAAGAAAGCCGGATTCCATCATCTGCATTTAAAACACCCTCCCTTACCCCCTCAAGAGTAATCTCCTTTTGAGCGTGAAGTCCTTTCTCCATGGTAAATTAATGGGAGAGTATGGAAAAAAACTTAATTGTCGGTTTTTCCATTATCAGTTAACTTTTTTCTAATCCTCACCTTTACATCATCCTTTATTTCTGGGACATCAAGAAGAGACGCGATTTCGGTGGTGCGACCACTTGAAAGCTTAATTATCACTTCTAATGATCTGTGTCTTTCTGTAGAGCTTTCACTTTCAAGGTTTTTCTTAAGTATTGGAAGGACTGCTTCACTCTTTAACCTTCTTATTTTTTCCTCCACCGTGGTTTAATTATATACTTTTGTTAAGATTATTTCAACTGTGAAAGTAATAGGGGTTGATTTGGCGGGACTTGCTAAGAATCCTACCGGAGTCTGCGTCCTCATTGAGGAGGATGGTGTTAAGACCGTAAGCACAAGACTTGTTTACTCTGACGAGGAAATCATTCAGATTGTAGGTGAGGTTATGCCGGACGTCGTTGCAATAGACGCCCCATTAATCTACGCCGGACAAAATCGCCTTTGCGACCGTGAGCTTCAGGAATTTGGGGCGCTTCCAGTCACTCTTCCGGGCATGGAGTGTTTGGCGAAGCGGGGTGCAAGGCTTAATGAAGTTTTGAGTCCAAGGTACAAGCTCGTCGAAGTCTATGCTAAGGGGTCTGCGAAGATTCTGGGATTGTATCACAAAGATGATTTCACGTGCCAGAAAAAGCTTTTAGAACTTGATCTTTCAGGGGATGTTTCCGAGAGGATTCTCTTTCGCGATGAGTTGGATGCGGTTTTCGCTGCTTTCACGGGATTGTTGTTTCTCATCGGACAGGTAAGGGAGGTCGGCGGGGAAGACGGTATTATCGTTGTTCCTGACGTTTGATTTCTCACCCAATGACTATCAAAAGCATTGGAATATATAGTAATCCTAAGAGTATGCCTATTGATACGAGGCTTGCTGCGAATTCCGTGTCCAGTTTCTCAAGGGATGAGAACGTGATCGTATTATAGCCTATCGGGGAGGCTGCGCTCACCAATACTATGGCTTTTGAGATTCCTTCAAGCGAAAGCAACTTCACGGCGGCTAACCCTAGGATGAATCCTAATCCCATTCGAAGAAATAGGGCTGTTGACAGGGCTTTGAATTTCACCAACTTTGGAGTGAAATATAATCCTAATGCAATCATTACCAATGGTATTGTCAAGTCTCCGAGGGTTTCAAGGAAAGACGAGAGTATTCCGTCTATTACAACCCCCATTAAGTTCAGGATTAAGGCTGTTGTCAAGGCCCAAAGTGGCGGGTTTACGAGGATTTTTTTCCAGGGGATTTTAACTTTCTCTTCCACTGAGCCGTATTTAACTGCGAGGTAGTATATGAAAGTGAATGTTAGGAAACCGTTTCCGAAATCGAATATCGATAATTTCGCCACTCCCTCACTTCCGTACGCGGCGATGATAAATGGGAGTGCGAAGCCGGTGTTCATGATAAGCGACCCCACCATGAAGACTCCTAGTGTGGGTCTTTCAAGATTGAATTGTTTCCCAATGGAATATGCTGCTACGTAGGTTGTAAGTATTATTGCACAAGCAATCAAAGGCAGATACACTAAATCCCAGGCTAAATCTACTCGGGATACGGAAGTCAAGACCAAGGCGGGAAGGCAGACGTGGAAGACAAGCCTTAACAGGAAGTCTCCCTCACCTCTACCAGCAAGCTTGACCTTCCTTAAAAGGCACCCGACAAAGAATACGAGGATGACGGGTATTATCTTTCCAACTATTTCGTTCATAAAACTAACCAGATTAAATATTTATTCACTAATACCCCGAATATTAATAGTATGGTTAAAAATACCACTAGAAAAAAAGAGAAAGTAAAACGCCCCTATGGCGGTCCAGACCAAAGGGACCTTGACAAGTTAAGGCGAGCTGTTGCAGGTGATAGGGACCTGTACAGGGATCCC
>JBDRAY010000031.1:0-26562 GCA_043823295.1 Methanobacteriota archaeon
AAATGATGTATCAGACATATCAGACAATACTAGACTATCTAGTGGAATCAGGCAAAATTATTATCGACAAAGACGGTATCGTAATCTGGACGTACAATCCGGAAAGGATAAAGAGACTAATATCAGAGGATTTGCTTGTAAGATGAACAAGGAGAGACACGTCGGATTCATAACAAAAAAATTAAAGGTAGAATTCGACTCACTTAACAAGGGAAAACCAGGGGATAAACAACTTTATGGATTCATCAACAGAGCAATCGATGACTTGAAGGAAAACCCAACATGCGGAATTAAAATTCCCAAGAAACTATGGCCTAAGACATACATAAAGAAATACAACATCACCAACCTCTGGAAATATGATCTCCCTAACGGCTGGAGACTGATATATACTATTGAAACAGACGAGATAATGATTGTTGCAATAATCTTAGAATGGTTCGACCATAAAAAATACGAAAAACGCTTTAACTACTAAACGCCCCCGCAACTCTGCGCTACGCTTGCCTCGCCCCCTATTGGTCGCTCGGACGGCTAACAGCGTCTAAACAGTTCGCTTCGCACTCGCCCAAATTCTCTTCGCTCCGAGAACTTCGTTTACCCGCTTTTGTTAACCAAAATTGCGGGCAGCCTAAAAAAAATATTCGAGTAAAACTTAATATGAACTGTATTAATTTATCAATATTCAGGATACTCGCCCCCAAATTTTTCCGCATTTCTGCTTATCACACTCACATATACCAGTACCAAGTATTCCAGTACATTGAGATTCTGATTCTGGACATTCTTTATCTTTACTTATACAAAAACACCCACATTTTACGCAATCTTCATCCTTGAGACACTCAATAGGCTCTGGATGATTATATTTGTACATGACATCATGATCTATTCTTGAGAAATTCACATGGCCTTTAATCGGAATGGTTCTATTTGAAGCAATCCAGTCCTTATATTCCTCTGCATACTTACCACCCATCAATCCTATTGTGATTATCCGTCCATCACTAAGGTATATGTCTAAGCTTAATCCATGACTATAGTTTACTGTTTCGACAATAGAGGAATTTTTATAAAATTCATCAGCAGCATTAGCCAATTTTTCAGTATACTCATGTTGGTACTTGAAAAATGGGGTTTCATCCACATTATCATTATTAATCGAGATGCATCCAGTCACTACAATAAGGGATGTGAGAATTAATAGGAGGCTAAATATGCGAATATTTATCTTTTCAATTAAATTCATGTTCAGCTATTTGTTGTAAAATTAAAAATATTGTGGTGGTTGCATCTTTGCGGGTGCCGTTTTTTGTATAAGACAAAACAGACATTTTTATACTGTTGGTTTATATAATTAAACTGTTGGTTTATATGGATTCTGTAACTCCTAATGAGATGAAGTTGGTGCTTCGGATTGCGAAGGATGTCTCAAGAGACTTCAACGCGAACAGTCTCGCTGAGGAATCGGGTTTGACTGCCATGGGGGCTTTGAAGATTCTGAAGAGGCTGGAAAAACAGGGGATATTAAAATCCCGGAAGCTTGGGCGGGCCAGCTTCTACAAACCAGATTATGACAATAATTATGCCAAAACCTTCCTACAATTCCTACTGGAAAAAGAGGCGGAGGAAGCACCTTCTAGAGTGAAGAGGTGGATTAGAGAGGTACGGAAACTTGAGGGTGCGGCGGAGATGGCAGTCTTGTTCGGCTCCATACTGGATAAGGAGGGGGACGACGTCGACATGCTCGTTGTTTTGAAACCAGAAGACCAAAAGAAACTAGACGACCGACTCAACGAACTAAATGAAGTAAACGTAAAGAGAATCCACCCAGTCAAACAGACTGTTGAAGACTTCACGGAAAACATCCGGCGCGGCGACAAAGTTGTGCTTACGGCTGTGAAAAACGGAGTCGTAGCGTTCGGATACGGAAAAATAGTGGAGGCGCTGGAAAATGTCGCACAGTAAAAACAAGGTCGAGTGGTGCCTGAAAAAGGCGGAAAAGGAGCTTAAAGAGAGGAGGATGCACCGTGGTTTACGAGAGGTTACGCCGAATGCGAAGATTATCCGCGCCCACATTCAGAAGGCGGAACACAACCTGAAGGCGATATCACGGTTCAAGGAAATCGGATACAGCGACTGGTCCGCGTCGGCGGCATTCTACAGCATCTACCACAGCCTGCTCGCGATAGCGAACAAATTCGGCTTTGAAAGCAGGAATCAGGAATGCACGTTCGCATTAATCTACCACCTGATCGAGGAGGGCAAGATACCGTTGGACAAGAAAATCGTGGACGGAATCCACGTACTCGACCCGGAAATAGCACATGAAAAGCCAACGGTAATCGAAGTCCGGGAAGTCGAACAATACGGCGTCGCAACAACCCTCGAAAACGAAACCTACAACCGACTACTCAACACCGCCAAAACAATACTCGACAAAACAAAAACAATAATAGAAGAATAAGAAATAAAGTTACGGCGGCTCGCAACTCTGCGCCTGCGGCTTGCCTCACTCCGCCTTGCGGCGTCGTTCGGTTGGTTAACAGCGACTAAACGGCCCCTTTCAGTCCGCCCAAATTTCGGTCGCCTAACGGCTCCCTCGACTTCGCTTACCCACATTAGTTAAGACCAAACGCGGAGAGGTTGTTATAAGAGTTTTTGATATTCGTTTCGGTCTAATTCGATTTCATTTAGTATTTCAGGTAGTAGTCCAACGCTGATTTGTTCTCAGGGGTGGATGGGAACTATAGTACTTCTTCCACCAGGATGCTGGAAAAACGGGTGTGAACCTTTCTGCCTGATTTTGACAAAACCCAGCTTCACAAGAATTCGTATTAGTTTTTTGGTGGATACTGGCTTGAGTTTGCTCATCCAGCAACCTCAACCTGTTGAACTCCGATAAAACGAGTGGGTACTATATCCTCCTTTTCAACTTCAAGACACAAGTCTTTTGCCCTTTTGGAAAAATCCGGTTTGACGGTAAATTAGGTGGCTTCCCACATACTCCGCATCTCCAGGACGGCTTCCAGGAGGTTTTTGCTTTAGGCTCATACGTTAGATGATGTGAATATACGAAGAATAAGGTTACATCTTGCATAGGAGATCATATGTCACTATAGTTGTATATCCTTATATCACCATATTAATATAATTTTAGGTGATTAGAAGCCTTTTCCCCCCAGTTATATGCACTTTTTGTATATATGATAAGATAGACGATTTTGTTTTAGCAAAGATCGTGGCTTTAAGAGGGCTTGGATACACGCACGCGGAAGTCGCCGGAAAACTCGGACTTAAACCCCACCAGATTACGTACACCCTCGCTGAAGTAAACGAGGAGGCGCGGGAAAAAGGCGACAGTGAAACGTATCTGAAAATCATTGGTGCGGGAGTCCTCCCGAAAGTCATAGGCTACTTGGAAAAAATAAGGGTTTGAGGAATAATTCGGGATATTCAGTTAAGAGTTGAAGATGAAGGATTTAAAGTGGAAAATACTCTTGATTCCAGTATTAATCGGAGTTTTACTCTACATTGCGAATTCAACACTTCTGAAAATCGTCTTTACTTTATGGCCGGCGACTATCACCTTGACTTTCGGCCGTGGAAGCTGGTGGCTCGACGAAGGATGGTTTGTTAAAGCAGTCTACGTCGGATTGGTCGCACCTTTAATTCAGGAACTAGTCTTTCGGAGAATCGTCTTCCAACATTTTATATTCAGGAGGCAGGCGACCCTAGGTTTAATAGTATCAAGCCTTACCTTCGGACTCTACCACATGGCCTTTGGATGGGGCATCGGAAAAACAGTAGACATGATTATCGTGGGATTAGTTTTTGGACTAGTATACATGAAATACGGATTCAGGGGAAGCCTTCTAGCACACTACGCAAACAACGCGTGTGCAGTCGCCGCAATGCTGTAATCAGCTCTTTCCCACCTCAAAGGATTTAAGCGAGAATGCTAATATAAATTACGTCGAAAATATATTGTATTTTAAGTAAAGACCATTCCTTGAATGTAAAATGAGAAATCTTGAGTTTAGCGTGCTCTTAATTTTAATTCTTGCTTCCGACGCCTCCGCCCAAAGCGGCGCAAACTGCTCCGACCCGGCCCCGATTCCAAACTACAATGAATACAACGACAAGTATTATTCGTTTACTATCGGGCAAACCAGTTACGTGAGCCTCACCATGATGTCGGTGACAGGGAATGTTGTTATGGACTATGACATGTATGTTCTTTGGAACGGAAGCTGCCCCAGTTGGAGTGAATACGACTGTGCGCCCATGTATGGGGCGGGGGGTATTGAGGTGTGTCAAAACCAGAGTTTGTCGGTGGGCACATACTACGTTTTCGTAGACTGTGAAAACTGTTATGACTCAGGCCACCATAATATTACAATTTATACTTACGCAATAACAACCACCACCAGTTCAACCTCGACCACGACGACCATACCCCCTGTCGGAACCCTATACTTCGAAGACTTCAATGAGGGTAACACGTGGATGTGGGATTCCTCGTTTATTTTTCTTTACTCACAGGCTTCTGCAGCACAATACTATACTGACGCAGCATACAGGTCGGCGTGGGACGACTACTCTTATACGTCGGAGGAAGGATCCGTCTATGAATTAGAGAACAATTTCACTTACCGGTTTGACCCGAATACGAAGCAAGCCGTCATATTCGGTTTCGTCGACGATATCGTCCAGGATTCCGCAGCCTCGCTACCCTCGAATTTTGTGGGAATGCAGGTTAATAATAACTATTCTTGGCCAGTGTCCAAGTTTTATGTGCGGAAAAACGGCACAAACGCGTATTCAAGCTCATACATCGGTGGATACGGCCTCTACAAGTATCGCGTCCAAATCATAAACGAGACTTTCTTCAACGTGACGGTATGGAAAAACGGCATTGAAGAAGTAAACTCAGTTATCAATCAAACGGCAACGGGACTTGAATCCAGCAAGGTCGCAATCTACAGTAAAAAAATAGAAAGTGCCGCAATGGAAGGCTCATACCGGGGTCTAGTTGATTATTTTAGAATCGAGGGTCCGGGAGGGATTACGACAACTACCACAACTACGACGACTACTACTTCCTCGACCACGACCACAACGACTTCGTCCACCTCCTCCACATCGACGACCACGCTTGTGGGAGCCGCCGAAATCCACATATCAACTTATTATACACTTGTAAATGACAACATCCTGGTTTGGGCAGTAGCCCGAAACGGAAGCGGGCTCGCCGACCTAGGCCCGAGTATTAGCGCTACCGTAAACGGGTCAGACCTAACGCTCTACGACGACGGAACTCACGGAGACTTGCATGCGGGAGATCGAGTTTACTCTAATTACTATGCCCCGACCGTGGAAGGAATTCACAGGATAACTTTGAACGTGGACGGTTTTGTCAACACCACCGACTTCGACGTCATAAACCGCTCTTACCTGCTAGTTCTAACCGACTTTTCAAGGCTCTACAACGAGTTCTTGGACACTGGCGCTACTCGCACGCAAGACTTGGATAGTGACGGCATACCCGACTTCTACAACCTGGTTGAACGCCTTATGAATTATTCAAGACGGTACGTTGGCGGCGGCATCGTATACGACCTCGCAAAGGAGATAACTATTACAGAAGATTTCTCCGCAGACTACTCAAACTTAAATTACAGCGACCCAGCAGAACGCCGTGAGATGGGCTCTCTAGTCGACGCGTTCATCGCAAACGTTTCCGAGCAATCCAGGCAGGTTACGCGCATCGTAGAATACGGGTGGCTTGGTTATTCGACGAAGGAGTTGGGAGACTACCTTGATTTTATCGCGATTGTTGGCGATGACGAGGTAGTCCCATACTACCGCAGAACCGACCCGACCGGGAAGGAGTCGGGTACTAACAACCTGGCCGACGAGTGCGACAGTGGAGAAGGATACGTCCGGTGGGATATGGAGTGCAAGATGGGTTTGTTAGAGGGCAATGCAACCGGAAACCCCGCCCTAGCCGACACGCTTTCCGGCTACGTCCTAACTGACGTCCCTTATGCCAGCAGGAGTTCGCAGAATCCCGAGACGGTAAACAAGCCTTCACCCGACCACGCCGTAGGCAGAATATTCGCCCACGAACCGAACAGGCTCATCCAGCTCGTCGACGCGTATGAAACGGAGGTTAGAGTCGATGGAGGGGGTATGTTCACACACACAGACGAGTTTATGGGTCGAATGCGGGATAGGACGACTTCTGCGTTGACAGAATATCTTGCGGAATCGGACGTCGTCCACGGGCCCTTCGTCTGGGGGGAATGGGATGCACTGTCATCGCTTAATTCGACGCCCCTCAACTATTTCATTACACATGCAAACCACATGCGCTTTTGCACTGCATCATGTGAAAACGATTTTATCACCCGCGAAGACTTGGAGGATATGGGTTGGTCCGCCCAAAACATGCTTGTGACCCCTGCATGCCACTCAGGATTCACCGTACCGTGGGATAAGGCCTCGTCCCTTACGACGAACGAGTCCCGCAATGCATTTAATGAGACTTTAGCCTTAAACTTCATGGACAATGGCGTCACATACATCGCGCCAACAACCTACGGATGGGCGTATCAATCAGGGCTGGGAATCGACATTGCATGCTGGCACGACCAGATGATGGCCATTATTGCGAAAAACATTTTCTCGTCGGCAACAACCGGAGAACTGCTCAAGTACTCGCTGATAGACTACAATGAGGGAGAGTACAGTTGGGACGACTACGACACACTAACCATGTATTCAATGCACTTGTACGGGCTGCCCACCCAAGAGCTTCGGGGGGAAATGCCCAGGGGTTCCCCGGTCTTCGGGTTGACAGATGAATTAGGGGGCTTCGGAGCCAAGCCGACGGTGACTATTTCCGAGTCAGGTAACTTAAGCCTTGCTATAGAGATTGACGTCCCCGCGTTCGTTAATAAAAGCGTTGGGGGAGCCATGGTTTTCACGGTTCCGGGCGCCGCTTCGACGAGCGAGGCTGGGGGGCCGGTGCTTCCGGTCATCTCGGCTTTGAGGCTTATGCCCAAGACTGTTGAGGTTGTTTCGGTAAATCTCACAGGCCTTAATGTATCCCAGGTCGTTGAAAACGTCTCCCTGCTTAATGTGACGCCCATGGTTCTTTCGACCCAGGAGACAGGTAGTGTTTCGGCAAACATTTCAGACCCGTATCCAGGCGTGCAGTTTTACTATAACGTGACCGAATGGGGTGGCGGACTTCTCTTGCGCGTTTACGTGATTCCCTTGCAGTATAACGTCTCTCAGTCGAATGTTACCTTGTTTAACCACGTCTCGCTTTCGGTCGAGTATCTCCTCCCGAACGAGACCGCAGGAGACCCTGAGCTTGCGATTGTCTCGCTCAACACTTCGACAGTTCTTGCAGGCGAGCTTGTGGAGTTGAATGCGAACATCTCTTCCCCTGGCGAGCAGAATGCGAGCTTGACTTACTCCTTAATCGATGAGTCGGCTTCTGTTATTACAACCCAGAGCGTGGCTTTGAATTTGTCCAATGGCTCTACAATAGTCCAGTTTATCGTCAATACTAGCGGGGTTGACCCGGGAGTTAAGTCGGTTTCAGTGGCCTTGGCGATACCGTCGGTGGGGGTTATTGCATCTGAAAGTCTTGAGTTGAGGGTTCAGGGGATTTTCGTTGACGTTGCGTATAGGACGGGCACGGCCTCGATTACCAGCGAAGTATTCAATTTAAACATAACGGTTTTGGATGAGAATGGCGCCCCCGTTTCCGGGCTTTCAAATGATTCTTTCCTGGCTTACGTGAACCAGGATCAAACCAATGTCAGTGTTGTGGAGGTTGCTCTAGGAGTCTATGCTGCCAACGTGGATATTTCAGATCTTTCCGAAGGAACTTATACCCTTACAGTCTACGGAATCGATACGCGGGGAGTATACGATTTCAGGCAATTACAGCTTACGGTAGTCGAACAGCAGGGCCAGACTTATGGTTTGATTGTCGGTTGGAATCTCATTTCTTTGCCATTGCTTGTTTAAAAACTATGTCGATATATCGCTATGGTGAGACTAGTGATATATTGATATATAGAGATATTATCCAAAAAAGGTAACTTAAAATGATGTTGAACCACTTTTTCACCCATCAGAAAAGATAGCGAAAGAAAAGAATTTATTAAACAATCGGCAGAATCTCTGACGTGCCATCCAGTACAATGACGATATTAAATTATTAGACTGTTTTTTTTAAAACCCAATAATACAACTTACGAGTAGACTAGTCGGGGATAACACGATCAATAAATCCGTTCCAGCGATAGTGAGCTATTTCATGGTTAAAAAAAAATAATCCAAAACCACCACAGCGCAAGAGCGCGTAAACGTGATGGCTAGCCTCCCCGTTTACCCCAGTGTTCGTCAGCCTCCTTCTCCATCTTCTCGAGCCGGTCGTAATAGTCCGGGAATTCGAGGAGGTGGGCCAATGCGATTTTTCCCGTCAAAAGCGGGTCGTCGTTGGTGACGTTGGTAAGCTTCGTCCTAGTCCCATGCTCTAACTCGACGTTCACCCCCATCCGAAACTGGTCGACGTCGAATTTATCCCACATCACCCCCAGTTTTACTCCGATAGTCCTTGCTTCATCCATCGAAAAACTTTTTTTTACATCCATTTTCCTACAGCCACCTCCTTCTTTTAAAGTATGTGAGCATTACCAATGTTGTTGCGAGCATTATAGTCCATACTGCCGGGTAGCCGAAGTACCAGTTTAGCTCCGGCATGTTTAGGGGGGATGCGTCGACGTTGAAGTTCATGCCATAGATGCCAGCGATGAATGTGAGGGGGATGAATACGGTCGCGATGATTGTTAGAACTTTCATGACCTCGTTCATCCGGTTTGAAATGCTCGAAAGGTACGTGTCGAGCATGCCGGATACCATGTCCCTGAACGTCTCGACCGTGTCGATGACCTGTATCGTGTGGTCGTAGACGTCGCGGAGGTAGATGGCGGTCGACTCCTCGATGAGCGGCGACTCAGACCGCTCGAGCCCGCTTATGAGCTCTCTGAGGGGCCAGACGGACTTTCTGAGGAATATCATCTCCCTTTTCAGGTGGTGGATGCCCTGAAGGGTGGAGGGTTTGGGGTCTTCAACGAGCGCTTCCTCCAGCCCCTCGATTTTTTCCCCGAATTTCTCAAGGATGGCGAAGTAGTGGTCTACTATCAAGTCGATTAGCGAATACGCCAGGTAGTCCGGCCCCTTCTTTCTAATGCGCCCTTTCGCGTTTCTGATGCGGTCGCGGAGGGGGTCGAAGATGTCGCCCTCCTTCTCCTGGAAGGAGATGACGTAATTCGGGCCTAGGATGATGCTCACTTGCTCGGAATTTATCTCGTTCATCTTGTCGTCTGTGTGGAGCATCTTCAAGACTATGAATAGGTATGCTTCCATGTCCTCCATTTTCGGCCGCTGGTTCGTGTTGAGTATGTCCTCGAGTACTAGGGGGTGTATGTCGAAGTGGTTTCCCAGTTTTTCGATGACTTCGACGTCGTGGAGGCCGTCTATGTTCACCCATGTCACAGTCGGCTTGTCCTTGAAGGGGAAGCAGTCTTCTATCTTCTTCGCCTGCTTTTCCTGGCACGCCGACTCATCGTAGTCGAATATTGTGATCTTCACGTTTTCCCCGCTTTCTTTCCCCACGTGCATGAGCGTTCCGGGGGATTGCCCGAGTTTTTTCGAGCCCCTTTTTGTGAATTTGCCCATTTAAATCACCTCGCCTGATATTTTGCCTTTCTTCTATTGTCCGATATGATGTGCATGTGCGGGTACGCAATATCTATGCCTTCTGTTTCCTTGAATTTGTCTAGAATCTTTTGATGTATTTCAGTCCTCACTTTCCGCCTCCTCTTGGCTTCGACGATGTACCTTACTATCACGTTAAAGCATGAGTCGGACAGGTCGACCCGTATCTGGGGTGTCGTGTGGATGTAGTCCGACATCCCCCTTCCGAGAGCGCCGTATTTTCTCACGCTAATCTTCTTCATCTCCTGTTTTCCTCCAAGAATTTGTGATGGGCTAGATCAATTGAGTTGCTGGTTGGCAGGCCGTCATCCTTCGTAGGATATTCACTGCTCATTTTAAATTAATTCCTTCTTCAATGAATTTTTCCCTCAATGATTCGAGTAATTCCGAGACTACGGCTCCTCGCTGATTAATGTCTTGAATCCATATGTTTATCGACAGTAGGATGCTGGAATCGATTATTCCTGCCATTCTAACGCTGGGTGTGTATTTGCTGGCGTCAAATTTTTCTTCGAACAGGTTGTTGAATAAAGACGTCATGACCGACTTTTCTTTTGCAGGGAGCTTGGGTAGTATGTACGGGTTCTCTTCCACGACGTCGAGTATGGCCTTTTTTACTTTCTCGTAGTCGGAGGCGAAAGGGATTTTCAGCTCCATGGTCACGCGTATGAACCCTGATTTCGTGTAGTTTATGATGCTCGATGATAGGACAACTGAATTGGGGATGTAAAAGAGTTTCCCGTCCAAATTCCTGACGAGCGTATGCATCAAGGTGATGTCTTTCACTCGACAGACCCCGGTTTGGGGTGGAGCCCCGATTTCTATGACGTCCTCGATTTGTATGGGCCTTCTAATCGAGATGAGGACTCCTGCCATGAAATTCTGGATTATCTGCTGGGAGGAGAATGCTACGGCTACGCTTATCAATCCAAGCGATGCGAAAAATGCCGTGATGTCGAGGCCGAGAATCTGGTAGACTCCGTAGTATAATCCGGTAATGTATACGACGTACTGGGTGAGCCTGGCAATAATCTTGGACGTCTTTTTAGAGGCTTTCTTGTCTAAAAGCTTTCTGATTAGGGCGTAGAACAGGTTGCCTGCGATGATCGTCACGATGAAGTAGAGCAGGAATATGAGAAACCGCTCCAGTGTGACCGTGCCGATGAGAATCCTGTTTTCAACCATACCTAACTAATTGATTGTGGTGAATAAAAATGTTTGAGCTTGCCTTCTGGTGTGAATTAGGTTAGTTGATGGAATCTTATCTCGGTTCCGTTGAGCATGTGAAGAGTATGATGATATATTGATATATCGATATAATATCCCAATATATTGATATAAAGATACTAGTGAGATAGTGATATACCACCATAATTAATGTTAGTCAAAGCGTACGCTATTCTGAATAAAAAAAAAGAAGGAGATTTCCCTTAAAACCGCTTACACTGCAATAAGCGGTAGGGAAATCAGGTTCCAGCCTATGATCAACGTCTCCTGCTCGAGAAGCTCGCTTCCACCCGACAGTACACTATAGTATACTTCCTGGTTGTTCAGAGTCCTCTGGTTGTTGGACTGGTCGGTTGCCACCACGTAATAGTAGTACAGAGTATCCTCTGTAAGATTCGTAAGATACGTCGTGTGCAATTGCGCAAGCGTCGCATTTATTGCCGTAAGTCCCTGCTGAGTAATGTTCTCTGGGAACTGGGCGCACAGACCATAACCTAGGAATTCGTTGTACGTGCTGTTGTAGTAGCTCATGTCGCAATCACGGTACTTGACGGTGATATTGCATTCCTCGTTCGAATACGTGGTTATTCCCACCGTCGTGCCGCGAGCTTCCGCCGTGGGCCCTGAAAGAATCCTCGGGGCGTAGGCATCCACACCATACTCGTTCGTGTACGTCGAGAACAGCGTCGGGTCGCTTCCCGGAAGCTCCCACTTGCTCACCGAACCGTTGCAGAAAACCATCGAAGCATTGTCTAAGGAGACGTCCGTACAGTCTTGCCCGCTCTCGTTGCAGTGGGTTATGGTAATGTTTGTACAGTCCTGGTGGAATCCTGGAAGATGCAAGTACACTTTCTTACAACCCATAATCTGCGCGATCTGCTGCCAGACGCCGCTGTTCATTCCGACGAAAAGGCTCTCGTTGGTGGCGTTTGCAACCTGAAGGGCTGAAGTCAGGTTTATGGTCTGCTTAGGCACACAACACCTTTGCATCTCAATAGTCCACGGCGCCTTGTTTCCGAACAACGTCGTCATCTGGTTCTTGAACTTCAAGGTGACGTTGCAGCCTGTCTCGTTCGTCTTGGCCTTCGTTCCGGCTGAAATGTTGGTCGTCTCGTTTCCGATCGTCATCTCGAAGGTGACTCCGCCCAGCGGGTCAGTCGGGTCCTCGGTGCCGGACTGCCATTCGAAGCCGAACTCTATCTGCTTGAAGCAGCTTGGAGTAAGTGTCACATTCCACTTGCAGATGCCCTGCTGGACGCATACTGTCTGGTTGGTTATGCCCTCGCACGGGACCTTAGTAGTGAAGTTTAAACACTTGCTGACAGCACAGTTAGAACTCGACGAGTTAGTCGAGTTGCTGAACAACTCGGCCTGGTCACAGCTACGAAGCTTGTAGTAATACGTCGTATTTGGCGTTAAAGCCGTATTCAGCGCATACCCTGGGTCGGGATTGCCGGCATCCAACGGGACGACATGCGTCGACGTGTAGTCGTCGTTTGAAAAGAACACGTCGTTGTACTGGCTCACGTTCTGCACTGACTGCTCGCACGAGGCGTTTCGCCCGTAAAACTGGACCACCCCGGTTGCGGGCTCATCCGTCGTCCACTTGATGACCGCCATCGTCTGCTCAGTCTCAACTTTCGAAGACGTTATCTTCGGCGCATTCTTGTCAGTCGAGGCGTTGTAGGTCGTGCCGTTCGAGCAGAATATGCTCGTAAGGCAGTCTTCGTCCTCACAGTTTATCTTACCGTCCTTGTCCTCGTCCCCGGTTCCAGGGAAACAATTTTCAAACGTCATGACCCCATTATTCGGATCATATCCTGAACCACATGCAGTTGGATTGTTCGCACAGTCTGGAGGTGTAAAGTCGATGGTGTTCGGTGTGTAGTAGGCATGGTATGCCCTATCCATCGAAACCAGCGGACTTCCAAATCCACCAGAAAGCTCGGCAGTAAATGCTACAATATGCATGTTGTTCGTCGGGTTTCCAAGATCAGCCTTAGATATTCCAAAGTATATGCTCTCGTGCTTGCACGCCATGTCCTTCTTTCCGGAGATTGTGGCTTGCACCACGCCCCAGGAGCCGTTCACGCACTGGTAGACCGTCCGGGTCTCGACTACCGAGCCGCCGGTGGCGTTCACTATGTAATCCAGTCGGTACTCGAAGCCGTTTTCGCTGAAGTTGAAGTTGGCGGGATTGCGGTCGTATTCCGCGATGTTCACGTTAATGTTGCATCCGCTTGAAACATTGTCGTCTATGTCCAGCAGGAAATAGTACTTTCCAGACTCGTTCTGACTGTTTTCATAGAGGAAGTTGCAGAGAGCCAGATCATCGACGTCTCTCAGATTCATGATGAATGCCGTCGTATCCGGCATGTCCCTGATTCCGATGTCGCAGATGTCAAGCCAACTCTTGTTCTCAAGCACGTTCTTTTCAACGTTAACCCACTGGGGCTCGTCTGCAAAGCACGGGTCGTGGAGGATGAATATCGGCTCTTCCTCACCCATACCTGTGAATACCATGTCCTCGAACTTGGGGTCGCACAACCCTTCCGTCTCGTTGAAAAACGGCGGTTTGGATACAAGGTGCCATGCGCAGCCAGTGCCGTTTGAAGGCTGGCTGGCTTCCGTGCACATGCCGTCCTGCTCTAGAGTGCCGTTTTCACCGCACTCACATATCTCCTGGTTTCCACCACTCATTTCATCCCATATCCAGCAGTCCTTATCCATTCCCTGGCCGCAGAACGGGTCCATGCTGCAATCCGGATCCTTACAGCCTTCAAGGCCATTATTGTCCTCGTCGCCGGGGGCGAAGCATATCTCCATCGTGATGTTCGGCTTGCAGTATTTGAAGTTCGGGTCGTCAACCCACACACAATAGTCTGTTGACTTGAACGCCTTCAGGCTGTTATTGCTTGCCAAGCAGTCTTCCTGGCTGAAACATTGGAAACATTCTTCCTCACAAATGGGCATGTCGGCCGGGTCGCAGTGGTAGCCCATCGGGCTCATAACGTCTTTCACCCACCGGCAGTCTGAAGAACTCTGTGTACAGGATTGGTTGTCGAAGCAGTCAAAGCAGTTGCCGTTACAGTCTCCACCGTACTTGAATCCCCCGCCGTAGTCATCTCGGCAGAAGTCGTCGGGAGTGTCGACTGTGGCGTCGTACCCGAGATCCCAGACACACCTTTGTGAGGCTTGCTCGCAATCCGTCTTGTTGCACAAGTCGCACCGCTCGTTGCAAGTCATCTGCGAGAAGTCGGGGTCGCATATCTGGTCTACGCTAAACCACTTGCAGCCGGTGTGTGATTCACACTCCACCTTGCTGGTGTGGTCCCACTGCGGGCAGCCTGAACCCGTTCCTCCCGAGCCTTCAGGGTGGCATGCACCCTGAGTGTTTTTGGGTGTCATCTCGTAGGGGAACCACTTGCACCCGCTTGACTCCGGTGGGAGCATGTAGGGTGTTGCGTTCTCGCACTGTGTTTCATTGCATTGCTCGCACATGGCGTCGCAATTGAACTCCATGCCCATTGGCCGGCACGCGGATACTCCGTCCATGAAGTCGAATACCCACTGGCAGCCGCTCATCTGACCTTGCGGCGTCCACATGGTGGCGTTAGAGGCATTGCATTTAAGCTGGGTGTCGCATGACCAACAGTCGTCGGTGCACGTCATGCCCCAACCCTGGCCGACACAGTTTCCGTAGGCCATGTCCCAGAAGCATCCTGCATAGCTCTTATCACAGGATCCGGGGTCGTGGCATGCGCCGCAATCCTGCTTGCAGTCGTTTGGGGAGCACAGGGAACCATTCCTCTCCTCCACGACAAGGGTCATGTTCATGACATCGATTCCGTGGATGCTGCAGTAGATGGTGAAGTTGTGCTCGTAGTAGAAGTCTCGTATATAGCTTTCACCCGGGACCAATGTCAGGTCAAAGAAATCGGGTGGTACGAGGTCTTGCTCTAAAACGGTCGCCGTGTGATCCACCGAGTCGTTGTTGATGAACTTGATGCTGTCATAGCGGGATATGGTTACGGCGTTGGGGGTGAACTCGTCGTCCTGAAGGACTACGTCCACGACCTGGCCTTGGTTCCAGTCCCACTTGCATCCGGCGAAAGAACCCCAGCAGTCGCCATCTATCGTGCAGGAGGCGCAGTCTGTGTTGCAGGCTACGTTCCCCCCCATCTCGAAGTTGCATCGCTGTCCGGGGTTATCCCACTCGCAGCCCACGCCACTACTGGAGCATCCGAGTTCGTTGTAACAGAGCGTACAGTCTGTCCCACAGTCCCTATTTTTACAGGATTCCGTTGTCGTGTCGTTTCCGGGGTGGTAGACCGACCACCACGTGCAGCCGTCAGCTCCTTCATTGCGGTATTTTCCGTCGGCTTTCATACAGTCGTCGTGACCGTTACAGTGAGTACAACCTAGTGTGAAACATTTTGATTGCACGCACGGAGGTGAACCTTGCGGGTCCCAGCCGCATCCCATCGGGCTTGAACCGCAGCTCCACTGGTCGCCGCAGAACGTGCAGTTGGTGTCGCAGGGGCCGCCGCCAGTATGACCTACGTTCTCGCACTCTTGTGTTCCGTCGTTCCAGTTGCAGTCCGGATTCGGATCGCATTGAGACTGATTATCTATTGTTGAACAGTCGAAGCCTTGTGGGTAGCAGGGCTGCCAAGCTTGTGGGTCCCAGCCGCATGCACCTGGTCTGTTCGCAAACGCAATCTCGTTGGAGGCGAGACAGTCTACTTGGGTCTGGCATCTAAAGCAGTCCTGCTCGCAGGTCGTGTTCATCCGGCAGTGTGGTTCAGATGAGCTTTGAAGCAGGTCTTCGATTGAGGATATGCCACTACCTGCAGATATGGGTGCCACCGATAAGTTCTCCCACCAGCCGCAGAACTGGTTCATCGGGTGTAGTGTGTTATTGTAACAGTCTTCCACGGTCTGGCACATGTCGCACGCCCCGTTCTCGCATGTCGGGTCCATGTAAGGGTTGCATTGGGTCATGCCGAAGTCCCACCAACAGTCGCGGGGGCTTTTCATGCAGGCGTTGCTTTCGTTGCAGGCGCTGCAGTTGCTTGCGCAGTCGGATAGGACGCAGTTTGTGCTATTCCACTTGCATTCACCGTAAAGGGTGCACATGGCGGAAGTATTTTGCGCTGAGCAGTTGACAATCGAGCCTTCGACGCATCTCCATTGAGGGTCGTCCCACTTGCAGCCCGCCGTATTCCTGCAGGGGTCGGGGTTGAATATGTTCTCGCAGACTCCGCCGCCCCACGAGGGATTGCATTCCTCGTACCCGTAGTCCCAGTCGCAGTTGGGGTCGTCACGCATTCTATGTGAATCTTGCCGTAGCATTCCGAGCCGGCGGCCTTCACGCACTTGTCTTTGTTGTCGCGGGAATCGTAAGTCCACATGCAGTTGGAGTTTGCTGAGCATGACTCGTTGGTCGGATATGATGCGCATCCTGTTAAATTGAAGTCGTTGTCTTTCACGCATTCCCCGTAACCGAGGCCGGAGTAGTTCGCGTCGTAGCGGCAGCCCATCGTGTTGTCACATTGTGGATTAGCCAGTCCCTCGCACATATTTACTGAGAAATTCCCTTCCATGCACGTGTTGTTCCAGTAGCAGCCTTTCGGGCTTCCGCCACACATTCCAGGGTCAGTGCATTTCGTGCAGTTTATCTGGCAGTCGGGGTTCATGCCACCGCCCATGTCGACGCCGCAGAACGTCTTGTTAACGCCTTCCCACTCCTCGTGAATCCAGACGCACTTGGGGTCCTGGATGCAGCCGCTCTCGTTTTCGTCGAAGCCGGAACAGTATCCCATGCCTTCGGGCCCGCAGAATGTCTCGTTTTCTCCTTTATCCACCCACTCGCAACCAGTCTCGTTATCGCACCCTGCCTGGTTATCGTCGTAGAGGAAGCACATCGGGCCGCCTCCCATATTGAAGCACTCTTGATCGAAGTTGTCCCAGAAACACTCTGGAGCATCCATGCATTGCTGGCTGTCGCTTATGTTATGACAGTCGACTCCCGGGCCTTGCGCGTAAACGCACTGCTGGCTTCCGTAATCCCAGTTGCAGTCGGGATTAGAGTTGCAGATTCCATCATCAATTATGCCAGGACAGTTTGTTGGAAGTGTGCTCGTAGTCACGGGAACCGTTGTCGAGGTGGTTAGAGGAACTGTTGAAGTAGTAGTTGATGACGTTGATGAAGTCGTCAAGAGTATCGTGGTCGTCGTGGTTGTTGTCTCGGGCGGCCCCTCATGCTGGCAGACGCTCTCGGAAGCGTTCCACACGCAGCCGGGCGTGTTGCCGCAGGCGACGCTCTCGTTTATGCCCATACAATCGATGACTTCGATTACACCCTGCATGGAAGGGTGTAGTTTGCAGTAATAGAGGTAGGTTCCGGTCGTGTTGAATGGGTGGGAATAGTTCTGTCCTTGAGAGAGGTTCCCGGACTCGAATCCCCCAATACCGGTGATGTTACTTTTTACCGCATGGACTGTAGAGTCTACGTTGAGCCAGATAACTGATTCACCAACGGGTATGGTGATGTTAGGAGGCATGAAGCCCCCGGCTGTTATGTTAACGACGGGCAGTCCCGGCGGCTCTTCGAGAATGATATTCAAGGCGGTCGTCGCGTTAAGCCCAGCCACGAAGGCAAGAGACACAAGAAACAGGACAAAGACAGGATGTATTAACTTTCTTTCACATTTTTTTTCCATTATTAATTCACCTCTCCAAAACGACAACAAATCAAATGTTTCAGTATTCGATTGCTTAAATAAAAATCACCAGATTTGTTGGAGTGGGATGGATATCATGTGCCAGCCGTATATGAATGTTGTGGCGTGGCTTTCAAAGTTCGAAAGGCCCGGCGTCTTAGTTGATGAATCGTATTCAATCCACCCTCCCACGCCGTTTTCAACCCGTCCCAGCGAGCTTTCATTCGCAAGGTTTGAGTATGAGGTGTTGTCGATTAGTATTGCTTGCGGGGTTTTAAGCGTTATCGAATCGTTTTGAAGTGTCAGGTTGAGTTGGCTCGAGTTGACTAGTAGGAATCCTTGAGCGGGTATTACTCCGCCAACTATAGTGTTTGAGGTTGAGGATGCTAGAGTCCAACCCGAAAGGTTGTAGGATTCGGTTCGGGTGTTGTATAACTCAATCCAGGGATTTGAGCCGGGGGCGATTTCGTTGAGTTTGAGGGTCTTTATCGTGAAGTTCAAGGTGTTTCCAAATGGGCCTCGGTTTCCCGCACAGTCGACTGCTGCTGCGCGAGCGAAATGTTGGCCGTCTTGAAAGCTTGAGTTGAGGGTGGTTTCATTTACGATTTCTTCGAGAGTGAGGTTTGTAAATGATGGTTCGAAGGATGCTTGGACTTTATAGTGGCTTACCCCTGAAGTTGCGTCGGCTGCTTCAGACCAGTTCAATTCAAGAACGTACTGGCTTGTCTCCCCGGTTGGTGAAATCATCTGCGGGGCAGATGGTGGAATTGTATCCACTGTAGTATTTACGATGTTACTTTCCGGGCTTGAAAGCCCGTTCAAGTCGAACGCGAAAACCCTGAAGTAGTAGAGGCCGTCAGGGGAAGTGATGTTGAGGGAATTGACTGTGGAATTAAACCCGGAAGTCGACTCGAAAGAAAAGTTCTGACTCTGCTCGAGGGTGTAGTATTGTATTGGTGATGTGGACTGGGATTGAGTCCACGTGAAAGTTAAGTTGGATGAATTCTGAATTTCAGAGGGGTTTGCCAGGGTTGGGGTGGATGGGTTTCCAACTTCGAGTATGATGCTTGCAAGGGCTTGCCCGCCCGCGTCCATAAGGAGGTTGAACCGCCCTTGCTGGGGCATACCACTCATATTGAAGGATACTGTTACGTTTTTCTGCTCGTTTCCGGTGAGGTTTATTGGATTCGGATTTACAGTGGCGTTGGGAAACACCCTATGGTCGTATTTAGTAAGTGATAATGTCTGGTTTCCCGAGTAGTCTGTTTCATTGTCGACGTTGCAGACTGAAATTCCCAGGTCACAGTATTTGTTATAATAATAGAGTATGTCTGATTGGAGTATGGTTTCGACGCTTACTCCCGACTGGTTGTTGTCGAACATTGACATGTATCTTGTTGAATGGTCTTCCCCAACTTCAAAGACTCCGTCTCCGTCATCATCCCAGAAGATGAGGTAAAGGTCCAAGTCGTGGGCTGGCATCCAAGTCAGGTTTATGTCAATGAACCGGGTCCGGTTAAGAGTGACGTTCAAATCTTTCTTAAACCAATTCTTCAGGCAAGATAGGTTTTGTATGGGAGAGTCTTTTTGAGAGGCGGGGCTTTTTGAGATAAAATAGGTGAAGTTGAATATTTGGGGTGGAATGCTTTCTAATTGAAGGATGCTTACGTTCAGATTCTCTTTTGCTGTGTCGTCGTTTGTTATTGTGAAATTGAGCTCCGTTGCGTTTCCCCCGTATATTCCAGACCAGTATGAAGGATTGATTGAAAAGTTGGATAAATAATCCAACTTTAAGGTGAACTGGACAGCGCCAAACACACTCCTCGCGTGCACCAGAATCCAGTAGGTGTCGTAAGTCAGATTATACGCGCTGAAGACTTCAGGGTTGGACGAGCCGTTTGAATACCCCACTGTCTCGCCGTTTGGCGCGAGCATGAAGGCGTCGAGGTTGCCTGAAGTAAATGAGAGATTAACTGAAACCCCATACGTGTTGGCGGGTTTAATTGGGATGTAAATCCAGTCTCCGCCGTCCACCCCACCAGTATTCACCATCCCGGAAGCCGTGCCCCCGCCTAGAAGGGGGACGGATAATACTACTGGAATTCGAATAGATGTCCCGCTCGAATCCACTGCCACCAAAGTCCCGCCGTAAACCCCGGCGGACGCGTTATCCGGGAGAGAAACATTCAAACCAATTGAACCATTCCCATTCGGAGAAATCGCAAGACTCGACGGAATTTGAAAGATTGATGAATCAAGAGTCAAGTATCTTTCAGCGTCTGAAAACTCCTCGAGAGTAAAGGAAAGATTAGTCGAAGAGTTCTCATAATTAGTGTAATTTAATCCAATCGACTTGAACTGGCCTGGAAGAAGCTCTCCTTCAAACCGGTCTTGGTAGTCGACGCTTCCCCGGACGGTAGCCAGTATTGCGCGCGTGACGTTCACTTCACCGCCGCCCTTCTCAAAGACGTGGCCGGAAATGTTTTCGGCAGAATGGATGAGAATCGACCTTACTTGACTGGGAGTCAATGTCGGGTCAGACTCAAGCAGTAGTGCAGCAGCTCCCGAAACGTGGGGGGCGGACATTGAAGTCCCGCTTTTCTCCCAATATCCTCCACCAGGAACAGTCGAGATGATATTCGTTCCCGGCGCGGAAACATCAGGGTCCAGTCGGCCGAAGGCTGCCGGACCCCGGGAGCTTAAGCTGGAGATATAGTCGTCGCTTGTTCGAGGGGATCCAATGTCGTCGACGTTGCCTACGGTTATCGCAAGGCTTGAAGATGCGGGATGCTCTATCGTGGAGGTGCCGCTTCCCATGTTGCCGGCTGCGACAGAGACGACCACACCTCGCCTCACCGCCTCGTCGATGGCCTGCTCGAGGGGGCCCACATCGTCGTTCGGCTGGTAGGGTCCGCCGAGGGAGATGCTTATGACGTCGGCATTGTGGGCGACAGCCCAGTCTATTGCAGCAATTATGTCGGAATCCCAGCATATCGGGTTTGAGGGCCTGCAGACCATAAGAGCGTAGAAGGATACTTCAGGTGCGACGCCGACTACTCCACCGTTCGCGCCGATTATCCCAGCCACGTGCGTTCCGTGGCTGTGCTGGTCCATCGGGTCTGGGTCGTTATAGTAGAAGTCCCACCCCCCGATTACTCGCGAACAGTTTCCTGCCAGAAATTCCCCTTGAGTGCACCCGCCAAGGTCGGGGTGCGTGTAGTCGATCCCCGTGTCTATGACTGCGACAGTAATGTTCCTACCGGTGATGTTGAGCGTGTCCCTCACGTATCCGGCACCTATCGAGTCCACGCTCGTCTGGAGTTTCGGAGTGATCTCAACGGGTTCGGGGTCAAGCAGCCTTCTCGGAGTATCCAAGAAAATCTTTTCAACAAACTGGCTTTCAGAGAGAAGTTGAATTTCTCTCCCGGAAAGTTCTGCAGAGTATCCGGGGATGAGAGTATAAGACCTTCTTACTTGCGAAGTCTGTGCAACCGCACTCTGACTTACCGGCCCTTCTTGGGTGAGAACGATGACTCTGACTTTCTCGCCGTCAAGGTCAGAAATCCTATCCTCGAGCACGGAACTCAACTTCCCAGCCTGCACATTAAAGGAGAGTAGCAATAGAATGAATAATGCGAGAACCTTGGAAAACTTCATAAACATACATTATTAATTGGATTGTATATAAGGATTCTGTGCCTGATAATTTACTGGTATGGCACATAAACAAAAAGACCTTTTGGTTAGAAAGCTTGAGGGTGCTTTCATGGCTAGCCAGTGGTTGTATCTCGTACCTCAGCAGCCGGGAACGCAGGTAAGCGACCTCAAGCTCATGGAAGCCGGCCACCCGCTTATAGCAGGGATATCAGACGCGCTTTCAGGAAAACCTGAAGCTCTTTCACACGAGCTTTCCCAGCTCACTCCCAGCCAGCTTGACTTGGTCACGACGTGGGCTGAGGAACCTGCACGGGGTGCTTATCCGCAAGACCAGTGGGATGCTGTCGGTGAGAAAGTCTTTCAAATTTACAGTCTTGCACTCGCCGCTTTAGGCGAGAAGATGAAGCCTGCCTTCGGGAATACACAGGCCCCTCCTGACGTGCTCGGCTATCTCGCAACCTCCCAGTTTTACCTCAGCACCGGCGGCTTGTGCCCGGAACTCGTCCAGCAGATGAACTCCCGCTTCCTAGAGTTTGAGAGTGTGCTCCCGCCACCGGAGGCGTTCGGCAGAATGCTTGAGGGTGGTGGGGAGCCGCTTATTTTAGATGGAGATGAACGCGGAAAGAGAAGGGAACGTTTTGTGGAAGACGGAGGGAGACTCCTCGCGACCGAACTTGCTTCCACGCCGTTAATCTTGGATTCTCCGTGGTCGCGCTACGTGCGCGACAATGGTGGGGGCGGGGAATTCAACCCCTTCTTCCGGTTCGCCCGCAGGGTGTGGGATCGCATGTTGGAAGCCCGGCGACCCGTAAGCGAACTCTTATTCGACAAATACGATAGTATGCGGCGGGAAGTAGACGACCTCGACGGAGACTCAGCCCACAAGTTTGTCAAGCATTTCATCCAGTTCACTCCTGAAGTCCACTACCCTTGCACCCACAACCGTAAAAGCGATATGGACGGGGAATTCGGCGATCTTTCAAGACTCAAATACGAGGTAGCCGATTCCCTGCAACATGGTGAGAATGCCACACAGCTTACCGACAGAGTCTTGCCCCTCGCCCAAGCCCTGGCCGAAGGAGGCTCCAACCTCCACCACCCGACGGAAAACCCCCATAGTCCAAGCAACGACGACTACCAGTGGCTTACAGAAAACCCCTTCACGTTCTCTCGCATGGCAATAGCGTGGGCTAAGCCTTTTGATTGATGATGGAGAAGATTCAAAAGCCCCCGTGGGAGCCGAACTCCTTGCATAGGGGACTGTGGTAAAGTAAGAAAAAGTAGAAGTCTCATTCCTTAAGCTTTAAGGGAATGAGTATTGAGGCGGTTGCACCCTTGCCTTTGCCTTCGCTTTTTAGATCGAACGCCCCTCCCAAGTCATATTCCATGATCTCTCTATTCGTCACAAGCCCCAGACCTGTCCCCATATTTCCCTTTGTGGTGTAGAATGGTTCGAACAATTTTTCCTTTTCCTGAGGGTCGAAGCCAATGCCTGAGTCAGTCACTGCGACTTCGACAAACTCTCCTTCAGGCATTTTTTTTTCTTTTGCAGTAATCGATATGCTGCCGCCACCACCGTATGTGGGATCGGCCCATTCGATTGCCTGGACCGAGTTCGATAAAACATTGTTTAAAACCATAAGGATCCGGTGTTCGTCTGAATTTATTTTCGGCAGATTGGGATCGATTTCCACTGAAACATTTACTTTTTCCCTGAGCCCGCTAGGTGAGGTGGCGTCAAGGAAAGCCACTTTAAGGGATGTGTCAATTACTTCACCAAGATCGAACTCATCCACGTGAACCTTTCTCCCAGAGGATAGTACAGCATTAAGGGAGGTGTGAATGGCTTGAAGGTCTGCCAGATTAGAGCCTATTCGTGTGACAGCATCCAAAGCTACGTCGTCGGATTTGACGCTTTCTCTACTTCTTAAGAGGTCAACCGCAAACAACAACATAGTGTCGATATTTACAGTATTGTGGTGGGCCTTATCCCAGTCCTCTCCAATGTCAAGCCAGCGACGCAACATCTCGGGTCTGCTGGTAAGGTTGTAGACGAAGTTGGGATCACTCCAGATCCTTCGTACTGCATTGATCCGCTCTAGAGGCATATTCTCAAACGCGGCTGTAAGACCCTCGATTAAAGGCACTGCAATCTCACTTGCCAACACGGACGCATTTCTTTCAGTGGGAGTTTTTCTGTGAATTGGCTTTGGCATGTTATTTAAAGCGCAGAGAGGTAAAAAAAAGACCACATGTTCTCCAGGATTTTCACCAGCTCCCCCACATATCCGGCATGTGGAAGGTGACTGGAAAACCCTAAAAAACACACTTTTAGCCCAATATTACCTAAGATTAAGAAAATGGCGAAACTGAAAAATCAAGGTGATAAGGATCGGCAGGATTTCGAGTTTGTGAAGAAGTTTGTTACATCATGTTTTACCGACCAAGCCAAGTTTTCAGACCAGCAGGAGCGTGATTCCGTCGAGGTTAAGATGCTTGGCTGGCTCATCAAAAAAAATCACGGGCCAATCAGTGCGCTAGCATATTTCGCAAACCATTCCCCAGTGGAAGTGGAAAAACCTGGCTACCCGCTGGAATGCACACTGGGAATGCTCTATCACGCTGCAAGCCGCCTTCCTAAAGAGTCAGATGTCAATCCAGAGGAATTGTTCATGGACGCTGTGGCATCCTCTGCGACCAACGACCAGGATTTGGGAAGGATTGAGAGGGCATTGCGGAGGCTTCCAATCCGGCACAGGATTGTAGGCGACGTGGATTTTAAACGCCTGGGACTCAAAGAAGAGGAAGACCCTAGAGTCGCCCTCGCAAAATCATTCGCAGGTGCTGGAGGAGGCCCGAAAACCGTTGATACAAGGCCTTTCGACGTGAAGGATGCGGAAAGGCTCCTTGAGGGCATCAACCACAGATACTGTGAAAAACGCGGGATAAGAAGCAGGGCCGAAGTTGAAGGGGCTCCGAAAGCCCCGAGGAAACATTTTAAGGCAAGGGTGGTGGGAGACCCGAACAAGCTCCCCACGCCGGTATTCGGATTTGTACCCCGCCAACAGACTGTTAGAAGCCTCCAGGCGGCAGAGCTTCCAGTAGTCCCTGAGGAATATATCCCAGTTGTAACGAATCTGGTTAAAACAGCCCACCTCGGGGAAGGCGAGGAGGCTTTATTTGAAATGCTCGGGAAGGCAAAGGATTTTCACGTGCTGGAGCCGATGCTCTTGCTTATGAAGGAGGCCTGCCACAGGGCGGAGATAAAACACAGCAGCGGAAAGCAGGTTTCTGACACTCAATTATTCCGGTCGGTGCTTGGAGTCGTTTTAAACACTGATGCGACACAACAAGCCCTTGGAGCTAAAGAACCGGAGAAAGTAAGCCCTAAGCGAAAGCAGATAAGAGATGAACACGCCGATACCGTGAGAAGGGAAGTATCCATGATGGGCCGTAAAGACTATTTCACGGCGCGGGCAGGATGCGTTTATCTCGTACCCCCCAACACGATAACGGATTTACAGAAGGCTCGCCAACAATCAGAGATGGAAGGTAATTTTTGGCGCTACGGCACCCTCTTTGGGACACCGAGCGCGGAGAAACTCTATTACCTGATGGTGCTCGTCGGAGACGACGCGAGAAACGCAGCCGCAAAATCAGGTGTCACGGTCTTTGAGGAGCTTCAAAAGAGGATGCAGCCGGTCTTCAAGACCCACAACTGGCCTCAAGTATACCATATTGTAAGGGACTTGTCCCAGTTCGGCGGCGTCTTCAAGGTCATGTCAGACCGGATGACGGCGGAACTCCAACAAAAAGCCGAAGGTGGAGGATCAGGCGAACCAACAGAGAAGAAAAAGTAAATTAGAATTCACTATGTCATGTATTCCAGCAGGTCTCTGATTTTGTGTATTTGGATCATGTTTGTGATGTGGGCTTTTTTCGTGTGGACTCCGGCTGTGAAGAGGACGAGGTCTTTTTTCGATACGAGTCCCTGTTTGTACAGGAATGTTGCGTAGTCGGGGAGTTTAGGAATTTTCTGATGCTCGTATAAAACTGGGTGGACTCCGTAGACCAACTCCAATTTCTTCCTGACTTTCTCTGAGTCGGTTAACGCGATAATCTTCTTGTTCATCCTGTATCGGGAGATCATTCGGGCGGTGTAGCCTGACCGGGTTACCGTCACGACCTTGGATACTGGAAGGCGTTCGCAAATCCGGTGCACTGCGTTTGAGATTGAGTCGTCGACAGAGAGCGTTCCAAGGGAGGGCATCTTGTGTTTCACATGGCCTTCAACTTCCCTTGCGATGCGAGTCATCTCCCAGACCGCTTCGACAGGGTATTTTCCGATCGCCGTCTCGTCGGATAACATGACGCCGTCGGCTCCGTCGAGTATGGCGTTGGCAACATCATTTGTTTCGGCGCGAGTGGGCCTGGCCTCCCAGATCATGGACTTTAACATTTCAGTGGCGACTACGACGAATTTTCCCGCGCGATTACACTTTCCAATAAGCTGTTTCTGGATTATGGGGAGGCGCTCTGAAGGCACTTCAACTCCCAGGTCTCCGCGGGCTACCATGATTCCGTCGGAAGCGTCGACTATCGCGGGTAGGTGGTCGAGGCTTTCACGGCTTTCTATCTTTGATATGACTCCGATTTCAGTTGAAGCCAGGATTTTTTTCAGGGTTTTGACGTCGCGTTCCGTCCGAGTGAATGATAATGCGATGAAGTCGACGTCCATTTTTTTCGCGTAAGAGATGACTTCCTTGTCCCAAGGGGTTAGCACATTGAAGTGCAGGTGTTTTCCGGGGATGTTGACGCCCTTGTTCTTCCGAAGGAATCCCCCGATCAAAACCTTGAGTTTAATTCTTCCGGAATTTTTTTCAACTATCTTGGTCTTGATCAATCCGTCGGACACAAAGACTATATCACCTACCGAAACGTCTTTGTAAAAACTCCGGTTGAAATACCTGCCGGGACCCTTCTTTAATCCGACGTCCAATACCTGCCCTCGCTTTACCGTCTCGTCGGCCGGGCTTTGAATCCTGATTTCAGGGCCCTTAACGTCGAAGATGATGGGGATGTCAGCGACCTTGCGGACATTCGAAATAATCTCGTCGTACTCGGAAATGCTCCCGTGAGCGGAATTAAT
>JBDRAY010000032.1:0-16851 GCA_043823295.1 Methanobacteriota archaeon
GGGCATATAGCGAAACGAGGCAGACAACGATTAGAACCAGATACGATATATATTTCAGGAATTAGAAACTCACGTGAAATCGAACAAAAATTAAGAGAGCGGATAAAAGAAAATGATCCCACACCACCCAAAACTTTATAAAATGGATGCTATGAGAAAAAGAATAATCTTGATTGGAGTTGTGATTATTGCAATAATCTTGTTGTATCCCCACTTATCTAAAAAGTATGTTTATAAGGAAGCTGAACAATTGGTCGATGAATATTTTAATAAATCGATTGATGGCGATTATGAGGGTGTTGCAGACTTATTCCGTAAGGAGAATGCTTTGGTTATGCCATGGGATGATTTTGTAATGCGCATTAAATACAGCAACACACACCTTGGAGAAATTCAGAATTGGACCTTACTTGACATAAATTCGATCGAAGCCTCTGAAGATTTGAACATAATTTACTTGACATATAAGGTCGAGAGGCCAGAATATCCCTCAAAAGAATCATTTATTATTTATCACAATCTGAATGAGGATAGTTTAAAGATTTATGGTTATGACATAGTGTCTGAAGGATTTCGATAACATTTAAGTTTATTATTGCCCTATCCAGAGTGTTTTGGATTGTCTCCCAAGATCTATTTGAGGTCCCATTGTTTCGACCGTTGCATCGACGGCAGGCCTCCCGTATGTTGCGTACATGTTGACTTTAGCGGCGGATAAACCCCCATGCGCGCCGGCATCTTGTCTTTTGCCCCACAATTCACCATAAAGGCCGTTAACTATTTCGATTAAATGGGGCAGGGATGCGTTTCCGGAACAGATTATCTTGGATAAATGAGTTAATCTGAAGCTATTAACTTTAGGATCATCTTCGTTTAGAATAATGGGCACCATGGCAGTTACGCAGTCGTCTGCAACTTGAGGGGTCGATGCCCCTATCCTCCCCAAGGTCAGATTGCATCCATTGCGTATATAGGGATTTTTCGCCTTTAAAGCTATTTCAGGGAGCCTGTTGATTGCCCGATCTACCCCGGGTATGTGAGACCTGCCAATCGCGTCTAGCACACCTAATCCCGCAGCAATCACACTCTCTTCTTTTTGGCTTGCAAAAAGTGCTTCCAAGGCATCCAGTGTATCGTCTAAGTCTTCAGGGTTTTTTAGGCAGTTATATCCTAAAGCGATCATTCCACCGATTTTAACAGCCTGGTGCTTGTCTTTTAAGATTAGAGACTTCAACGCAGGAACTGGGTTTTCTCCCTCCGCAGCCCTTGAGTCAATGACTTTTATGAGCTGCAAGCTAATTTCATCTGGCGGTGTGTCCTGTATTGCCGAAATTATGCCATTGTACGTATAATCGATTATCGCCGGTACGGCCCCTTCAATGGACCGGGGCTTTGGACCTGTGTATGATAAGACAAGTCCTTTTGAGGAGTGCGTTCCAGATGCAAGTCCACTAGGCCTCTTAGGTCTTAAAACCCTCTTTTGTGTCATGTTGATTTATTGGAATTATATTGAAATAAAATGCATTTTACAGATTATACATACTTTTTTCTATCTTTTGGATACTTTCTTTCATATTATGTAGACTAGTGTATTTTATGACCTGAGGGTTTTTTCTTTTTTTATATCCGGTTTGATAATGTTTAATCCATGAAATCTGACGTTGTGAAGAAGGGTGTTGAGAGGGCTCCGAACAGGGCGCTTTTGTACGCGACGGGGGTCACGCCAGAGGAGGTTGAAAGACCTTTCATAGGGATTGCGTCAAGCTATAACTCGATTATTCCAGGCCACATTAACATGCGGGACTTTGAGGCGCGTATTCGAGAGGGAGTTCAGGCGGGAGGAGGCATGCCCTTAGTCTTCGGGGTTCCCGGCATATGCGACGGAATCGCGATGGGACATGAAGGCATGAAGTACAGCCTTCCTTCTAGGGAACTTATCGCCGATTGTGTCGAGTCGATGGCGAAAGCCCACGGTTTTGACGGACTAGTACTTCTCACAAACTGCGACAAGATAACGCCGGGAATGCTTATGGCTGCTGGAAGGCTGAATCTTCCGACGATCGTAGTAACGGTCGGCCCCATGATTTCCGACAGGTACAAGGGCGTCAAGACTTCTCTAGTCCGAAACACTTTCGAGGCTGTTGGAGAGTTTAGAGCGGGCAAGATCACTGAGGAAGAATTGCACGAGCAGGAGTTGTGTGCGTGCCCGGGTGCTGGAAGCTGCCAAGGGCTTTACACCGCAAACACTATGGCGTGCGTCACTGAGACATTGGGTATGAGTTTGCCGGGTTCGGCGACTGCGCTTGCAGTTTCCGCGAAAAAGCAGAGGATAGCGTACGACAGTGGAAAGAGGATCGTAACTCTTGTTAAGGATGATGTTAAGGCGCGCGATATCATGACTCGGCAAGCTTTTGAAAATGCTATTGCAGTTGACATGACTCTTGGAGGTTCTACGAACACTGTATTGCACATCCCAGCCATAGCGCACGATACGGGCGTCGAACTCAAACTCGAGCTCTTCGACGAGATAAGCAGGAAAATCCCGCACATAACCAATATGCGGCCTGGTGGCGACCACGTCATGGAAGACCTTGAGTGGGCGGGAGGAATCCCAGCGGTACTTTCAGTTATAAAAGACAAACTGAAAGACGCGAAAACAGTTTCGGGCAAGGGAATAAAGGATATCGCCAAAGGCGCGCTCGTCCTGGATTTCGACGTCATAAGGCCTCTTTCCAACCCCTACCACAAGGAGGGAGGTATTGCGATTTTAAGGGGTAATCTCGCCCCTGACGGGTCGGTCGTCAAGCAGAGCGCAGTTTCGGAGAAGATGATGAAGTTCGAGGGAAAGGCCAAGTGTTTTGACTGCGAAGAGGATGCCATGAAAGTAATCCTTGACGGAGGAATAAAAAGCGGAGACGTCGTCGTCATAAGATACGAAGGCCCCAAAGGAGGCCCTGGAATGAGGGAGATGCTCTCGCCCACGTCGGCGATAGCGGGTATGGGATTATCCGAGAGCGTTGCACTCATAACCGACGGAAGGTTCTCGGGGGGAACTCGAGGACCCTGCATAGGCCACATCTCGCCGGAAGCAGCCGCAGGCGGAGCGATAGGACTGATCAAGGACGGGGACTCAATCAAAATCGACATCCACGCAAGGAAAATCGAGCTTGACGTCTCAGAGGGAGAGATTGAAAAAAGAAGGAAATCCTGGAAGACGCCGGAAAAAAAGCTTTCCGGTTACTTGAAACGTTATGCACGCGTTGTTTCCTCTGCGGATAAGGGAGCTATTGTGGAATGAGCGATATCCTCAAAGTTGCAATTTACGCCGCTGAACAAGCAGGAGAACTTTTGAAGGATAATTTTCGCGGCGTAAGCGAGGTAGAGCACAAGAGCGCTAAGCATCTCGTCTCCAACATGGATGTTCAGTGCGAAAAGATTATACTTGACGAGATTGAAAAGAATTTTCCAGACCACAACATTCTTTCTGAAGAGGTTGGTGAGATACCTCATGAAAGCGATTACACCTGGATAATCGATCCGCTAGACGGAACGCACAACTTCCTTTATGGAATGCCGCTTTACGGAGTCTCAATCGGAGTGGCCTATAAGGGGGAGCCTAAGGTTGGAGTACTTCATTTGCCTGAAAGCGGGGAAACATTGACTGCTAGGGCAGGTGAAGGCGCTAAAGTAAATGGGGAAAAACTTACAGCCTCAAATCGGACCCTTCAAGACTCTTGCGTTCTTATGGACAGCAGAGTCTTTCACAACAAGGAGGCAATACTTAGAAACCTTGATTCTTTTTCAGAAACCGTTTTTTCAACTAGAATGCTGGGCGTCGCCTCGGTATCACTTGCATACGTCGCCAGCGGTTTCGCAGACGCATACGTACTCCACAACACACACCCCTGGGATTATTACGCAGGGTGCCTGATAGTAGAGGAAGCCGGAGGGAAAGCGACAGACTTTAATGGATTGCCGTGGACAATTAATTCCGGAAAACTAATTGTTTCAAACAGGAGAATACACGAGGAAATTTTAAAGATTATAAGATGAAAAAACATTTGACTTTGATTATCATGGACGGTTGGGGAATAAACCCTAAAAAAGAAGGAAACGCCATCGCGGCTGCGAATACCCCCAACTTCGACAGGTTTTGGAGTAATTCACCACACACAAAACTAAAAGCGTCTGGAAATGCAGTCGGCCTTCCAGAAGGCACTCAGGGAGGATCGGAACCAGGCCACCTGACCATTGGGGCGGGAAGGATTGTCTGGCAGCCATTAGAAGACATCAACCAGAAGATAAAGTCTGGAGAATTCTTCGAAAACGAGGCGTTACTCGGGGCCATCAAGTACGTCAAGGAAAAATGCTCGAACCTGCATCTTATGGGGCTCTTTTCAGATCAAGGAGTTCATGCAACCACCCACCACCTCCACGCGCTACTCGATCTTGCCGCCAGAAACGACGTGAAAAACGTTTATGTGCACTGCTTTTTAGACGGCCGCGACGTCGCCGAAAAAAGCGCGGGAGTATTCCTTGCCGAACTTCGTAAAGCACAGAAAAAGTTCGGCGTCGGGAAAATCGCTTCCATCGTAGGCCGCTACTACGCCATGGACCGGGATACCAACTGGGACCGCACCAAAAAAGCATACAGGATGCTCGTCTCCGGTGAAGGATTCGAGTCTGAGAGCGCTGAAAAAGCATTGGAGGAAGCGTACGCCCGCGGGGACAAGACAGACTACTACGTCCAGCCCACAATCATAATACCCAACAAGAAGACTATTTCAGACGGTGACTCCGTAATATTTTTTAATTTCAGAAGCGACCGTTCCAGGCAAATCACTTACGCCTTAACTCAAGACGGCTTCGTCAAGTTTGATCGCGGTAAAAAACTCGACATCCATTTAGTGTGCATGAGCGAGTACGCAGACGACTTGAATTTGCCGGTCGCCTTCCCTCAGCTTACCGTCGACAACAACTTGGGCACAATCTTGAGTAATGCAGGTCTTCGGCAGTTGCGCATCGCAGAGACTGAGAAGTACGCGCACGTCACCTTCTTCTTCAACAGCCAGGTTGACGACCCCTACCCCGGCGAAGACCGCATACTCATTGACAGCCCTAAAGTCCCGTCCTATGATCAGCAACCTGAGATGAGCGCCTACAAGGTGACTGACAGGGTTGTCAAGGAATTGGATTCAAGGAGATACGACGTCGTTATAATGAACTATGCGAATGCGGATCTTGTCGGGCATTCAGGAGTGTTCGACGCAGTAGTAGATTGTGTTGAAGTAGTTGACAAGTGCATAGGCAAAGTAGTGGGTAAGACATTGGATTTAGGCGGCACCGCCATCATCATGGCAGACCACGGAAACGCCGAGCAAATGCTCTACGAAGACGGGGAAATATGCCCCGCCCACGGGACGAATCCGGTGCCATTCATACTCATTTCAAGCAGGGAGGAACTGAAGAAAGTTGAGCTTGCCAGAGGGGGAGGAATGAAGGACGTGGCCCCCACAATGCTTGAAATATTGGGGATTGACAAACCCGCCGAGATGACGGGGGAAAGTTTAATAATCAGATAACTTTATCAAATCGTAGGATACTTAGGATTGTAACCCCCACGATGACGCTTGTGACACCAAAGACTGCGAGAGCCTCAACAACACCATAAACGTCAGTTACAAACCCGATAACTGGAATAATTAGGGCGTATAGGAAACGATCCGCCAAGCCTTGAACTGATAGCACGGTCGCCCTGATTTCAGAAAGAGTGACCTTATTGATATAATCAGACAAGACGACCTGCTCGAAAGCTCGGGTGAACTGGAATAAAAAAACGAAAACAAAGCTGTAGAAAAATACGAAAGTGCTCATCAGGAAAAATCCAGACCCAACCAATACCACCAGAAGAATCAATGAATTCTTCCTTCCGAGGAAAGCTTCAATGGAGTAGGAGTATTTAGCACTTATTGCAGCAACAAGATTCATTGCCGCGAAAATAAATCCAAAGTAGACTAAATCTAGTCCAATAACCTTAAAGTACGGTTGATACAACCACATTATGCCTCTCACTGAAAGACTTATTACCGCCCCATATACAATCAGCCACCGGACCTCCGGTTTATGAATGACGTGATTTAGTATTACTTTCCTAAGATCGGATAGATAGTTTTTAGAGATTATGCGTTTACGTCTTATTGGTTCCGCAAGACTTATTGCCAGAGGTATCAGGGCGAAGTAAAACGGTTGCACAGCAAAAAAAGTCCACCTAAAACCCATTTTCGCGATAAATCCACCTAAAACGCAGGCTACCGACAGTGACATCAAACGGAAAAAATGTGCTTTTCCGATTATCTCCTTAAATTCCTTCTCTCGCCCCAGGTTTAAAAGACTATCGTATAAAAGCGCAGTGTCTGTCCCCGAGAAAAGTGAGCTTCCTATTGCCCAAAGAAATTCCGCCACAAGGAATTGAGTGAAGTTGTGGCCGAGACTGTAGGTAAAAAGGCCCACAGTCCAAAATACTGATGATGCAATCAAAGTTATTTTCCGGCCATACAAGTCGGCAAAATACCCTGAAGGGACTTCAAGAAGTATGACAAACAAGGAGAAAAAGGCTTGGAGTACCATAATTTCGGTGATGGTTAAACCGTTTTCCTGCCAGAATAACACAATTATCGGGATGAAAAATGCCATCCCGAAGAGTACGTAAAATAGATAGAATTTTATAATATTGGACTCAAGCCCCTTTTTTTCGGCAAGTTCCATATTCCCGGCTAGATCTTGCAGCAGCAGGTGTCTTTGTGTCCAGTCCGGTACCTGCAGAATCGGTCTCCACGACTGTGGTAGACTTCACCGACTCCTTCAACCCTGCATTTGGCAGGGCTTAGCCGGCAGACTCCGCCGCTGTAACCCAGCCCCTGACAGAAGCTGTCGCAAGTGTTTAAAGGGAGGGTCGAAGTCGGGATAAAGCTAGAAAGATAAACAGATATCTCGGCATCATGCTCGATTGCGGCAAGCCTTGTCTGCTCTGCCTCGAATCCAGCGATAATCCAGACTACCTGATCTTGCGTCCAAACGTTCTCCCTAACAAACAGGGATTGGGAGGAGTCCGATGAGAGAAGCAAGTCCTTGTCCCCCTCGGAGAGAAGCGATGAAACAATTCCTCCAACACCCTCCGGGGCGTTGTGCCCGCCAAGGATTATTATGTATTTCTCGGAGGACAATACTTCGAATTCAGACGCATCAACCAGCAAAACGTCGATGGAATTCACCACAAGGTGGTCGAAGAAGTCGGAGGCGAGCGCAGAGTCTATGGAGTTGGCCAAAACGACTACTGAAACCCCTCCGCTGGCCATTGCGTGCATGCTTAAGGCTGTCGTCAAAACCATCATCGCCGAGAAAAGGATGTGTATGCGTTTCATCTTCCTTTTAATCCTCCCTCGTCACGCAGCCGATGTCGTCTCTGCAGGTCTGGCTGCTCGAACATGCCTTCCTAAACTCCGAGCTAATCCTCGTGATACAGTATCCATTGTTGCATATAGGAGAGTTCACTAAAAGGTGTTCGTCGCCGTTAATGCATTTTATGTCGCCGTATGAGACTGCACCGCAGTCGAAGTCGTTATCGCAAGGCGCGCCCTTCCACATAGTAGTAGATGTACTGAATATAGTCGTTAAGCCAGGGGTGCATGCGCACAATGTTGAAGTCGTACTTGTATAAGACACCGGTTTCTCCTCCTCCTGCCGAGGCGGGGTGTAAACAGTGGTGCTCACTACAGCAGTAACTACAGGGCACTTGTCTATACTGGATACAAACCGGCCGTCATTACACTGATACCTAGTCTCAAAAGCTGTAGCCTCACACTCACCTTCACCAGAATAAATGATTATCACGACAATAAGCGAAATTAGAGACAACACTATTATAAAGGCCAAGCTAATCAACGCAATCTGAAATTTCATTTATTATTCACCGCCCCAACATACTCACGATCTCGCTCATCTCCCGCTCAAGCAGATGAAGCTTTTGAGAGTCCAAAGTAGAGGGGTCGATGGGAATAATCACAATCGACGAGGAAACCGAAATCAAGTCGTTCAAAGACTGGATTAAACGCAGAATCTCCTCGAAATTATTTTGAGTTATAAGATATTCAAGCCCGTCTAATAAAATAACGCTTTTCTTCGTCCTACGAACAAACTCCCTGACAGTCTGACTAAGCTCTAAAAGGTCTGACGGATTAATCCGAGACCTAACTTCCATGGACTGAGTCAACCATAAAATAGGAGTATTTTGAAGATTATACTGACCCCTAATTTTATCTGGATGCATGCGAGTAATGCAAAGACCTGGGAAACCATGGGAAACAAGATCCGAGAAAATTTCGAGACTCCTCTTAGGTTGAACACCCTTAATAATAATGTCCCTCGACCCCTCAATAGATTTTTCCTCCTTAACCAAGTAGAGCGTAGAAGGCTTAAGCTTGTATTTCAAATTCTCAACACTCCCCGGCTCAACGGAAGGCTCAGTAGGAACGAAACGATACGCAGACCCCCTATCCCTCATAGGAGCGTAGAGAAGATAAGCCCCCCCAGTCAATGCAACGGCTACAATAGTCCTACCCAAGATGTTGAAAAGCTCCATGACGCTCACATCCCAAAAGGCCACTGCATTAATCGCATTCGGAAATATTCGTGAAAGATTTAATTTTAGGTAGACTTCCGGAACGAGTATGAGAAAATATAGGCTGGTGATATTGAAGAGCAGTATGCTGAGAATCCCTACGAAAATCCAACGCCAACCCCTAACCTCCTTATCGTCTTTTTTATACAACTGTTTATAAATCTTCAGCCAGTAGACTACAGCGAGAAAAGAGATGAGTATCGCTAATAGATTTAGAACAATCTTATATGAAAAATTGAATTCACCAAAATCCAATGCCATTGTATTCATATTTTTCTTGGTGGTATAAATACAACCACGCAAAAGGGGTTAGACGAGAGATGATAAAGGCGATTGTATTCGACTTTGACGGAACAATCATCGATTCCACAGAGAGCATCTGGAGGGAATACCAGGTTGTTGCGCAACAAATGGGATTGGAGGAGATAACGTACCGTGAATTCTCTAGACAGCTAGGCAAACCATGGGACGTTGCCTTGAAAGCGCTTTGGCCTGACGTGGACGTCTCCGAATTCAGTTCAAAGTATAGGCGGGATTGTGAATCCCAAAAAGTTCTGGAGGGAGTCGGCGAAACACTGGAAATCCTCAAAGACCAATACAGACTAGCTCTTCTCACTTCCAGAGGAAGGGAAACATTATATTCAATCTTAAAATCCCAGACATTAACCCAAGATTTGTTTGAATTGATACTTCACCGAGACAGATTAGAGTACCATAAACCTGATCCCCAAGCCCTAAAACCCCTTCTCTTAGACATGGATTTAACAGCTGATGAAATCGTATACGTTGGGGATTCGGTTGTCGATGCGGAATTCGCGGCTGCCGCAAACATAATATTTGTTGGAGTTTTGACGGGAGGAGCATCCAGAAAAGATTTCGAGGAATTGGAAGTTGAACACATAATAAGCTCTTTGAGTGAGCTTCCCGGATTAATCGACTCTATTTCAAGGCTTTAACCTCTTTTTCTTGATTGATTTTCGAACGATGATGGAGAATGCCAGGTAAATTACTGTGATAAGTCCGAAGGATGTGAGAAGCGGCGACTTGTCTATTTTATAGGTTGTTTCTTTAGGCAGATGTGTTGCCATGCCGTTATAGTTGAAAAGTGAGGACAGATTCACTGCTTGTTTTCCACCTCCCAGAAGGATTGATGGTATTTTTTGCGACAATCCAGGATTCAAGTATAGGTTAGCGTGGAGGGATATGAATCCGTCATAGAGTGGGTATAATAAGGCTACGAACTGTAAATCCAAAACCAGGTGGGAGGCCCAATAGTATACCGCAATAAAAGTCGTCTCCCGATTTTTTTTTGAAATAGGGTATACAATAAATCCGAAAAAAGCGAGGAAGAAAATGTTGTGAAAGATTGCGTGACCGAAGAAAAAATCGATGTCATGGATTACTGCAAACGGGAGGAGAGAGTAGACTTTCCGCTTGTCAAGTTCGGGGAAAAACACGAGGATGCTCAATAAAGGCAGTATCAGATGAATTAAAGGCTCCATTTAAACTACGTTATATATGAAGTCGCCTCTGCTATATATTTCCTCAAGAAAAACACAGTTGATTCTCGTATCAGATAGTACAAACTCGACATCGTGTTTATTTATGATTTCCCCTTTAAGGTCGCATGTTCCGTCGTAAAACAATTCGATTGTTTTTGTTGGCCCTGCACCAACTACCGCCGAGACTACTGCGACCACATAATCCCCGCTTACAGGGTATACTGCAACAGATTTGGTAAGTGGCGAGATTACAACGTGTCCGCCGCCGTAATTCTCACCAAGCCAGTAAAGTGCCTCGTAATCTGAGTCGGAAATCCACTTGTATAAACCAACGTCTTGACGGGGGGATTCATACTCTCGGAAGGATTCGGCAAGCATTAGGGTAAGAACCACTATAAAGAGGGTTAAAGTCATCATTTGCCCTCCCGGAAGCAACCTTTTGATGAGCCTGACAATTGAAAAAACACCTATTGCTGAGAGAGGCGCCATACCCAACATCCCCAGATATAGGGCTCGGGCGTAAGGTAACATAAGCGTGTAGTCAGTTTTATGATACATAAATATGACGGCGTAGGGTATGAAAATCCAGAATAAAAGAATTCTAAGCCTCCTGTCCGAGATCACGGTTGCCAAACCTAAAAAAGCGGCAGCAGAAGCGCCAAGACCGTAGAGCTTTACTAGGGAGTAGGTTACATCGTAGGGTATCCTACTTTGAGGGAAAACCATCCGCTCGGAGAGTGTCTTATAAAGTTTTTGGGTGCTTCCAGATTGAGATAATGTAAAAGAGATTAAAGCAATAGTTAGGACTGTGAAAAAGATGATTGAAGACTTGTCTTTCAAGACTAATCGAGTTAACTTTAATGTTCGACGAGGCCTTGTGAACAAATACAATAAGGAAAACGAAATTGTAAATAAAAAAGAGGGGGGATATATCAACGCCTGGACTGAAGCGAGTGCTCCCGCATTGATTAGCCACCCAGTATTTTGTCTCGAAACTGCGTTTACAATGCTTAAAGCGTAGAGGTAGATTAGGGGTAGTGTGGCCGTGAATGGCGTGTAAAACCAGAATCCGAGAATGTTCACATTGCTTTTGATTGTCGCAAGAAACAGGATGGAAGTTAATGCAGTTTCCGTGGAAGTCATTTTTTTCATGAAAACGTAGAGTGTGAATGCGGTGAAGGCTGCGGATAATCCCGCGAGGAATTTATAGTAGGTTACCGTGTTTAATCCCGTCGTATTGAATAAGACGGATAGGAAAACATGGAATCCTTCCTCGTGGGTTACTTTTAATTGCGGTTTTTTCAGGTAGGGTTCTATTAAAAGAACTGTCTCGTGATTTATTGTTTGAGCGGTTTTGGCGATGTGCTGCCATTCGTCGACGTGGAATGGGTATCCGTAATCCTGGTGGATTTTGTATTGAAGGGTGAACATGAACCCTAGCAGAACCAGGAGTAACACAATCTTTCCCTTCTCTTTCATCTCGTTATTAATTTGTTTTGAGTGATAAATAGGTGAATATTAAATGAAAATTTGTTTTCTGTTCCCCTACTTTAAACCCCATTTCGGGGGTGTTGAAAGAGTCTTGGATGAGGTCTCAAAAAGGATTAGGGGTTTTGAAGTCCACGTCATAACGTCCAAGCTTCCGGGCACCTTAGAATTCGAGTGCGTCGACAGGGTTTTTATACACAGGATCCCGAGTTTTCTGCCTGAGAAGATTCCTTATCCCATACCAAAAAAACTCGGTTTAGACGTTTTGGGGAGGATTAAAAGTATTCAACCAGACATAATCGTCGCACATAATGTTGTATCCTACTACACCCCGATAGCCTTGATCGCGAAACTACTATACAAAAAACCCTTGATTCTCACAATGCACACGACCGACTTAAATTACGGTGTAGGAGCCTTAAACTGGATTTTAAGGGTGTATTACTTTGCCTTCGGATTAACAAGAAGTTTTTTCGACGCAGTAGTCGCCCCTATGGAAAACAAGCTTTTCAGGCTCAAGCCAGACGTCATAATACCAAACGGCGTAGACTCCGAAAAATTCAGGAAGGGAGATAAGCGATCAGCACGCAGAAAACTTAAGCTTGCCGCAGAAGGAAAAATCGTCTTGTTCGTGGGAAGATTTATACCAGTCAAGGGGTTGAACAATCTAATAAATATCGCAAACTCACTAGAGGAAGCAGTACTTGTCTGTGTGGGTGAAGGATACCTTGAAAACAAGATCAGAGAGAAAATCAGGGGCGTAATAATCCGAAAACCAACGGAAGATATACACCTCTACTACCAGGCCGCAGACGCCTGCATCATCCCCTCGCTCGCCGAAGGATTCTGCCTCACCGCAGTGGAAGCATATGCTTGCGAAACACCCATAGTAGGATCAAATGTGGGGATAATCCCAAAGCTCACTGACAACATTTTTGACTCCCAAGACTGGCAGGGAATGAGAGACGGCCTTACCAGAATAATCTCGGGAGAAACCTTAAAGAAAAATGAATACAGAATATCTAGCTGGGATGAGATAGCAGATAAATACGAGAATCTTTTCGAATCCCTTCAAGAGTCCGAATAAAAAAAAGCGAGTGCGGTAGGGCCAAGCAGGGCGAACCTCTACTCCGAAGAGCAGTACTCACTCAGGTCGTCCACCAAATCGAGATTTAGTGGTGCCACCACATCGCTCGTGTGAGCATTCAGCCGAAGCCGAATGATCGACGTCCCTAAACGTCTTTCGACGTATGGTTCCTTGGCGAGTTACTTGATATCCCCGCACTCGGGGAATATAACATATGAATACTACTATAAAAAGCTTTCGGTTCGATATACTGCAGGGGTAAAAAATATCAAAAGGAAGATTATACTAGGTTAAAATCCTACTTTTGACAGATTTTCAGTCTCCGGCAAGCTGTTTCTCGATGGCCGCCCTAACCAGCCCCACGAAAAGCGGTGCGGGCTTTTCCAGCCTGGACGTGAATTCAGGGTGGAATTGTGATCCGATGAAGCACCTGTGACCTGGAAGCTCCACAATCTCCATCAGGTTTTTATTGGGGTACTTACCAGAGAATACTAGCCCGTTTTCCTCGAGATTTCCGATGTATTTCGGGTTCACCTCCCACCTGTGGCGGTGCCTCTCGTTAACCTGGTCCATACCGTACAACTTGTAGGCTAGAGTCTTCTCCTTGATGACGCACGGATATGCTCCAAGCCTCATTGTCCCCCCCTTACGGTAAATTTCTTTTTGCTCTGGCAGAAGATCTATTACGGGATCTGTCGTTTTGGGATCGGCTTCGGTTGAATTCGCACCCTTCAGATCGCAAACTGAGCGAGCATACTCGACGACCATAAGCTGCATCCCCAAGCAGATGCCGAGCAGGGGAATGTTTTTCTCCCGAGCATACTTTATTGCTGAAATCTTTCCTTCGACCCCTCTGGATCCGAAACCTCCGGGAACTAGAAGTCCGTCAAATTTCTTGAGGTCTTCTTCAGCGATCTCGTCGGCCTCAATCCACAAGATATTAACCTTACAGTTATTCGCCGCTCCCGCGTGCTTGAACGCCTCTTTAATGCTCATGTAGGCGTCTTCAAGGCCAGTATACTTACCCACAATCCCGATTGTAACCTCCTCCCGGACATCATGGATTTTTTCAATGAGCTGCTCGAACTTTGATGAGAAAACAGGCATCCTATTCAGATTGAGTTCAGAGATTATTATCTCCCCCAGATTCTGTTGATTCAAGATCAATGGTAGGTGATAGATGTCCTCTAAGTCGGGATTGCTTAAAACATTATTCTTGTTTACACCACAAAAAAGTGAAATCTTATTCTTAGTCTCCTCTGAAAGCTCTGTCTTGGAACGACCTACAATCACTTCAGGTTGGATGCCCAGACCTAAAAGCTCCTTAACACTGTGTTGCGTCGGCTTGGTCTTTTGCTCTCCCGAAAGGATTATTGGAACATATGATAGATGAATGAAGAGGAAATCATTTTCCGGGTCCCTACTCATCTGCCTTAAAGCCTCGATGAAAATCCGGTTTTCAATATCACCCACCGTACCACCGACTTCAATCAAGACGACATCGGCCGTAAAGGTCTTAATCCTCTGCTTTATCTCATCGGTGATGTGAGGAATAAGCTGGACGGTCTTACCCAAATAATCCCCTTTACGCTCCTTATCAATTACGGTTTGATAGACTGAACCCGTCGTCATGTTAGAAGCGCCAGTCAAGCTCGTGTTTAAGAAACGCTCGTAATGCCCAAGATCCAAGTCAGTCTCGCTACCATCATCGAGAACGTAAACTTCACCGTGCTCGTAAGGGTTCATGGTTCCGGGATCAACGTTTACATACCCGTCAATTTTCAATGGGACAACAGAGAATCCGCGGTCTTTCAGAATCCGGCCGATTGACGCAGTAGTAACGCCTTTTCCCAAACCGCTTAAAACTCCCCCAGTCACGACAATGCACTTCATATTAAACACTATTAATTTGAAGGATTCAATAAAAACCTAACGGAAAACCTCACCGTCTAAAACAAGGTGCAATACAAAACCCATAAATGCGAAACCAGCGTACACCGGCTCGATAAAAACCAAAGGTCCTGCGAAAATAAACCCCGCAAAGACAGAATGAAGGATTCCCCGATGCTTCACATACCACAAAAAATATAGGAAACCGCAAAAACCAATTGACAGAATTATCGACGTTTCCGGGAGAAAACCCCCCAGAAAACCGACAAGCAAAACCAATACCAAAGCTAAAAAAAACTTTCCAACAAGCCTTCTGACCTTGGACGACGGCGCGTCAACATCAGGTAGAAGAGTGTAAAAACACCCAATAAAAACGGCAATAATCAATGTAATGGAATTAAAATAACTAGATAACATCAAAGCTGTGAAAAGAGCGATAACGAGATAAGTTATCAAGTGGGTTGAGTATCCGCTCATATTCTATTTTTTCAAGGTTACTTTGAATTCTTCGTCTAAAGTGTCTTTGATATCTTTAAATTGTTTTAATGCTTCCTTATTAAGTTTTTTCGAAGACCCGGAATGATTTTCCAGTTCTTTTCGGGTTGAAGACAAGTCAGCCAGCAAAATGGTTTTTTCACCCGATAATCTCCTAAGCTTCTCGTCCAGGCTGCTTGACGATATTGTTTCATTGAGAAGCCGGATTTCTTCCCCTAATTTTAAATATTTCTCTTTAAGATTCGTATCCAAACCCCTTCGGGTTTGTTCGATGCGCTCGCTCATCTTGCCTGAATCCTTAATGTCAACGGAGCCCGATTCAAAAGCAGCTTGCATTTTCTCAAGTAATTCCGCGCATTTATCCAAATCCCCGTTAATGAAATAATCAACTGGATCATCTAGTAAACTTTTAACGACACTCTGAAGGTTTTCCGGGCAAACCTTAACATATCTTTTCAAAGCCCGCTCAATGTGCCGGAAATCTGAGTGGACTGAATCTGATATAGACTTGATCTGGTTTTCCTTCTCAGTCAATGATTTCGTATGTTTTTCAATTTCCTTAGCTTCTCTTCCTGAGGATAGTTTATCCAACTCCAGTTCAATATCCTTGATTTTACCCTCAATCAGGGAGATTCTTTTCTTGGTCTCGGATGCCTTATTCTTCTCCTCCAACGATTCTTTCTTAAGTTTGGAATAATCCTTGAATTCCTCCTCGATTTCACCCAATTTTGAAAGAGTGTCAGACGATTTCAATACCTCGACGATTTTTTCCTGTTCATCCTGTATCAGTTTTCCGTTAAGCTGGATTGACTCCATCTCCTTCCCATACGCGATAGCCAGATACCTTCCTTCACTCAGATTTATTTTTGCCAACTCAGTCAGAAGATTTGAGAGATTCTCCGAGTGTTCCTCAAGTTCTCGAAAGTCAGCGATATCCCGTGAAAAACCCTTGGAAAGAAGGGCTTGCATATTCTTCACGTATTTTGGCTTTGAAGTCTTAATTATCTTTCTGAATTTATCGGGAACATTACAGGATCCGGACTTATCTCGGATGATTCTGATATTCTTTTCGATTTCATTAACCCTGTTTTTAATCTCCTCCAAGGGCTTTTCAACCTCGGAAGACACGAGTTTAAATTGGATTTTCTTCTCCGCCACAACCCATTTATCCAATTTCTTAAGAGTGACCTCCCCCCCAGAATGGGCGCCAGCCCCATCTTTTTTATTGAAAATCCAGTCTAAAAACCCCATTTTAATACCGTGAAAACTAAATGGATTACATCCATTAAATAGTGAATAAAAAATGATGCCTCCAGGGGTGGCACCCCCAAAGAAAGTAATCAAGGAAGAAGTAAGGAAGGAGATAAAGAAGGATCAGAAAGAATCCATAACAAAGGAAGTGGAAAGACAAGCTGCAAACCCTGAAGCACCGCTACACGACCTTGAAGGCTCCATGAATCTTGTTCCCGACTCAAAATTCCTTGAAAGCACCAAGCCTGCGGAACGTGCCGCAGAAAAGATTTCAGGTGAAGGCGACGATGACGACGACGATGACGACGACGACCTCTTTTAACTAAAATCCTTTCCAAATAGATTCTTCTACTGAAAATAATTTCTTTGACAAGCGCGTACAATTCAAGGGAGTTTCTGCATGGTGCTTAATACCTTTCCAATTACTTCTGTGAGCCTTTTATCAACTTTTTCCACTAGTT
>JBDRAY010000033.1:0-18279 GCA_043823295.1 Methanobacteriota archaeon
GTTTGAACTCGTATACACTACAGTGTAATTGAATAACTCATCCGTATAGCCGACTTGCGGTGTCACGTTTCCCTCACTCAAGCTTATTTCAGGTGTGAGAAGCCTTGTACCGCTTCCCAAAAAATCAACAGTCATAGTCAACCCCGACGCGGAAATATTAGTAATATTTATGTAAGTCGCAGTCCCGGCCTTGGACTTGCTGTTGGGAGTCGTCGAATCAGTAAACCCTCCCGAATCACTCTTCCACGCGTCAGCAGCAACACCCCTATCCCCCGTACCCGTAGTAGTATTCCCGTCAAGACCATACTGCGCCTGAGTGTCCTCATCAGCCTCCTCCAAATCAACCCCGCGGTCATTGCTGGGATAACAACAGTATTTATTAAAATCATTATCGGAGATCCTTGACTGATCGTCTTCAATATGCCAGATTAGAAGTCCTGAACCTGGGATATACGTGTCAAATCCGACTTGCTGCCTGTTTTCAACAAGAAAATACTCCTTCTCCCCTCCAGAAGACGGATGCTGCGGGGAATCACCTAACGGAATCATGATCTGATAAACATCTTGAGTAGTCTCAGCAGCCTCAACCTCTTCATCCAAAAGCGGGGTCGTCACAACAGTGGGATACACCCAGCCCATAAAATACTTGCTCCAAGCGCTGAATTGGGCGGGAGAAGTGCCTGCCTGGCCAGGAGGACCATTCCAGCTTCCTGAAGACATAATACCCCAGCATCCGATGCCCTCGCTTGAATAGTCTATGTCGTATAAATCCGGGAGGTTTGCGAAGTCGTGCCCTGACTCGTGGGCGACGGTTCCAATCGGTGAGTCTTCAGCGGTTATAATCCCGTTTCTAATACCTTTGCCGTCATAGGTTTGCGGGCAGAAGTTCATGAAATACGACCACCTAACAGACCATAGGGTGTTCGACATCGAGCAAAAAGGCCCCTCCTCCTGCCCGCAGCCGGCGTGAACTATTGAAATGGAGTCGATGTAACCATCCGAATCCAGATCATAGTCAGCATAGTTTATATCGGCGTCAGCCAAAGAAGCGGCTTCACAGATTAGGTTGTAAGTCCCCTGATTAGATGGAGGACAATAATCAATCCCGCCACAGTCAGTTCCGTAGTGAGCCATACTATACTGGCTGGTATACCAATTGTCCCCGCCAACAACCCCTGAAACATTAACCAATCCGTAGGAAGACTCATTGTAATAGTATGCCATGCTCGCTGGATTCGAGACATTAAAATAAAGGTTACTGTAGTATTCTGGAGTGTAAGTGTTCGCGTCAACCCTCGGATTATCAGTAAAGTTCACCAAAATCATAAGCACCTTAACTGTGCCATTAGTAAAAGATTTAATTGAATAAGGAGAATGCCCCTTAACAGGCTCACCCTCAACTGGATTAAAGCCTTCCTGCTTTTGATGTTTTGCAATCCCCACCAAAAACTCGGAAGACGCATCCGCCCGAATGAAACTCCCACCTAAAACCCCCTTCCTCTCGCGAGCAATAACCCACCACTCATTATCATTTTGAATGATTGAGTGGCCCTGCTCGTTTTCAATCCAAGCTCCGAATTCATCACCCCTCTGCCGGGCGAAAAAAATGTTTCCGTCAGGCTGGGTGAGGTTGAAAAAATGGGGTCTGGAAGGTACAGCCGACGACGGCATTGACAATAAGGATGCTATACTAAACAATACAAGTAAAATCCCTCCAAATTTCATCTACAAAATCCCTGCCTACAATAAAAATTATTGAATTTGCCTTTTTATTTGAATTCACCCTTTATTATAGAAGAAAAACCACAATAATTTAGCTAAAATGCCCCCTTTAAGAAAAAAGGATTCTTCAGGCCTTGCAGGCGGAGCAGGACTCATCCGATACTTTGACGTGGATGAAGGCGGACCCAAGCTCAGTCCCAAGCTTGTTATGGGATTCACGCTAGCGTTTATTATCCTTGAGATTCTGTCTAAACTCTTGTTCTGAGCGAGTTAAATTCGGGAATCTCCTAATTCTTAAGTGATGGTATTTAGACGCAGGAAGAGACAATCATCTCCAGAGGGTTCGAAAATCCCTGTTGAGCAACCAGGTGTTGGTCAAGTAACTCCTGAATTAACTGTTGAAGAGCGTCGTCGACGTTTTGCATTGTGGCTCAACGAGAATGAGAGCAATCCCGACTTGCGTGGGGATGTTGCTGATTTTAGAAGGCTTACATCAGATTCTCATAACCTAAATACTACTCTTGACCGTGCTAGTGATCTTGAATTTCAAGCTCGTGTAGTTGAAAATCCCGCTATAGTTAGACAAGAGCTTAAGCAGTATCTGGAAAATCCTGTGGACGAGCAGCAGGTGGTAAGACAGTTCGCATCTCAGGATAACTCTTTTAACCCCTCGTCCATGATTGGCGGTAGTCTCGGATTGATTTCAGCATACGGAATTATGACTTATCTAATTAACAGTCTTAAGGCTTCTGGTTCAGTCTTATTCAACCCTGATTTCTCGATTTTCGCAGTGCCATCTCTCCTCCTTCTCATGTCTCCTTACCTCTTGTTCCCTGCAGGTTATCTGGTTGGCTCTTACATTCATGAGAGACGTCAGATGAAAAAGATCCGGGAGTCTTTCAGGGAGACGACTTTAAACAGTCCTGAATACAAGTCTACAGACGCCCTTCTGGGCATGGTTGATAACGTCTGTAAAGGTGCCGAAGTAGTTGGAGTCGGAGACCGGATACCACAAGAGCGGGCGACGGGCATTAAAACGTCACTGCTCGATCAAGAAATCACAACTGGAAACCAGCGTCTCTCCGGCCTCGGCAGGAAACACAAGGAAATCGAAAAAACACTCATGGAAAAAGCAGGACTCTCATAAAATTTTTCTTTCTTTTTCGTCAACATTTTTCTTTCTTTTCATAAAAGAAAGAAAAAGGTTGTGGTGGACATGCCTGTGAGTGGAAGAATCGGTATTGTCTTTGGTTTGTCCTGGTTTCTTCCTCGACTCCGCGACCTCTCCAGCATCATCTATGAAAGTTAGGGCTGCTTCCTTCCGGATCTGACCCGGTTCCTTAAATGGACGATCCGGTGAGACGAAATCTCACGGTCGGAACCCAGACCAATGACAATAAGGTTTCCTCGCCTCGCAGGCTTCAGCCCCCTCGTAAGGTCGGTTTAGGGAACAGGGGACGACCAGCCCCCCAGCCTAGTCCACCAGTTAGATTGTGGTAAAACTCCTTTAAAAGCCGGTTTTTACCTTACTTTTTTATTTTATTTTTATATCCCGGATGAAATAATTAAGCAATGGATTCTATCGTGAATGCGGCTATTCAGCATGGCACTTTGGAGAAGCGCGTCTACGATGAATTCTCGGAGGCTGAGCACTTAAAGATTGTCGTTCTTGGAACTGGTGGCGCAGGCAACAACACTATTAACCGACTCTGCCATATAGGTGTTGATGGTGCCGAGCTTATTGCAGTTAACACTGATAAACAGGATTTGTCCAAGCTTCCGGGTAACATTACGAAGGTTTTGATTGGCGCCAAGCTTATGAGGGGTTTGGGTGCCGGCGGGTTTCCGGAGTTGGGTGAGAAGGCTGCTGAATCCAGCCACCACGAGCTTGCAGAGGTTTTGAATAATACTCACTTGTTGTTTCTATGTGCGGGCATGGGCGGGGGAACCGGTACTGGTTCTGCGCCCGTAATAGCTGATATCGCCAAGGAGACTGGCGCGATAGTGGTTGCGATCGTCACGTTCCCGTTCGCGCTTGAGCGTGCTAGGCTTGACAAGGCGCGTGACGGTATTGACAAGCTTAGGCGTGTTGCAGATACTGTTATCGTAATCGACAATAACAAGCTCGTTCAGTATGTCCCTAATCTCCCCTTGGACAAGGCTTTTAGCGTGGCTGACGAAGTTGTCGCTCGCGCAGTCAAAGGCATTACTGAAACCATTAAGGAGCCGAGCCTTATAAACCTTGATTTCGCAGACATAAAATCCGTTATGGGCGGCGGCAGGGTGGCGGTTATTTCGGTTGGTGACGGCGACGGGCCCGACCGCGTCGACAACGCAGTGAAAAACACTTTAGAGCATCCTCTCCTAGATGTTCGGTATTCGGGCGCGACCGGAGCACTTATTCACATTACCGGCGGCAACGACATGACTTTGGGCGAAGCCAATGCTGTGGGTGAAAAAATCACGAAGGAGCTTGACCCGCAGGCCACAATAACGTGGGGTGCGAGAGTTAACCCGAATCTTTCCGACAAACTTGAAGTCATCGCAATACTTACTGGAATAAAATCCCCGAACATCCTGGGCGGGGCTCAGACAACGTTCGATGAGGGTGACGGACCCTCCATCTACAGCAAGGAAATCGAAAGTTGGAATATTAAGAGTCTCTAGTTTCTTTCTAGTTTGAATTTGTATCCGTATTTTATTATGCCTTCCTTGCCGTGGGTTTCTATTACCCTGAAGACGAGTTTTACGGGAGTTCCGATTTCAATTTCCCCTGGATCGCAGTCGACTATCTGGGTCGTGACTTTAGGCCCTTCCTCAAGCTCTACTATCGCCAAGACATAAGGTTTTTTGTATTCGAATCCGCGGGCTGCGACGTGGACGACGGTGTATGAAAATATTTTTCCTCGGCCGGAATACTTGACGTCTGAAAGCTTTCCCTTCCTCCTGCAGTTCGGGCAGACTTGTCTTTGCGGGAAAAAGCTTGTGCTGCAGGTTTCGCATTCACTTCCAAGGAGGTTGTATCTCTGTGGTATGAGCCTCCAGTGCATGGGAAGTCCTTTAGTCATCTTTAACCGTCCCTCCTCAGTATGTGCACAACGCAGGTTGCTCCCGACCCACCCACATTATGGGTGAGCCCGATTTCAGCGCCCTTTATCTGGCGTTTTCCCGCCTCTCCTCTAAGCTGTAATGTGGCTTCGACGGCTTGGGCGATACCTGTGGCTCCGACTGGGTGGCCTTTAGCCTTAAGGCCTCCGCTCGCATTCACCGGGATCTGACCGTCTCGAGCAGTGTTTCCGTCTTCAGTGAACTTGCCTCCCTCACCCATCTTGCAAAAGCCTAATGATTCGATTGCCATTATCTCGGCGATGGTGAAGCAGTCGTGCACTTCCGCAAAGTCAAGGTCTTTCAGCTTGACCTTAGCCTGCTCGTAAGCCTTCTTTCCGGCCTGAATTGCCGCCTGCATAGTGCAAAGGCTCTTCCTATCATGGAGTGCGAGAGTATCGGATGCTTGGGCTGAAGCGTCAATCCAAACCGGATTCTCACAATATTTTTTCGCAGACTTTTCATCTGCGAGAATCGCGACTGCCGCTCCGTCTGTTATGGGTGAACAATCCAAAAGCTTAAGCGGGGTCGCTACGGGGGAAGAATTCATAACCTGCTTGATTGACACTTCAGATTGATACTGGGCTTTAGGATTCAAAGCCCCGTTTTTATGATTTTTAACCGCGACCGCGGCAAGCTGTTCTTCAGTCGTCCCATACTCTAGCATGTGCCTTCGAGCCATAAGAGCGTACAGGGCCGGGAATGTTGCTCCGTGGAAGAGTTCCCACTCCTGGTCTCCCGCCCCTCCCAGAGTGATCATCGCGCGTTCGACGGAGACGTCCGTCATCTTCTCGACGCCGCCTGTCACAACAATCTTGTTTTCACCTGCCTTGATGGAAAGGTATGCTTGCCTTAGTGCAAGCCCCCCTGACGCGCAGGCGGCTTCAACCCGGGTTGCTGGAATCCCTGTGAGTCCGACGTAGTCTGCCACGAGCGCTCCAATGTGCTCTTGCCCTATGAACCTTCCAGGACTCATGGAGCCTACGTATCCGGCATCAATATCTGCGCCTTCAATGCCTGCGTCTGCGATGGCTGCGCCTCCGGCCTCGACTATAAGGTCCCTTAACCCCTTCTCCCAGAACTCCCCGAAAGCGGTCATTCCAACCCCGATGATTGCCACGCGAGTCATTTTTTTTACTTGTAGACCCCCTTGATTTTTGCCTTGTATTTCGCGTACGTCACATAGTCAACGTATACTTTGTCTTCAATATAATTTTTAAGCGGGTGTGGGTTTCTGTTTTTCTCGTTTTCCTTGGTGACTTCGATTATGAATGCGTCTGATCCCGCACCCGATCCGTAAGAACATAACAAAATCTTTTCTCCTGCTTTTGCCTTGTCTAACACGTTTATGAGCCCGAGCGGGCTTGCTCCCGAGTACGTGTTCCCGATTATTGGTGTTAGTAGTCCGTCTTTGATCTGTTCTTGCGTAAACCCCAGCATTTTTGCCACTTTCTGCGGGAATTTTCCGTTGGGCTGGTGGAAGACGGCGTAAGTGAAGTCTTTCGGCTTGAGCTTGTTTTTCTCTAGTATTTTTTTCGTAGCATTTGTGGTGTGCTTGAAGTATGCCGGCAGGCCAGTAAACCGTCCACCATGAGTTGGGTATTCCGCTCCCTCCCTCCTCCAGAAGTCTGGGGTGTCAGTCGTGTATGAATAAGTATCGATTATTTCCGCCAGAATCTTTTCGGATCCGATAATGAAGGCCGCGCCCCCTGCTGACGCAGTGTATTCGAGGGCGTCTCCCGGTTTTCCTTGTGACGTGTCTGCGCCGATTGCAAGGCCATACTCGATTAGCCCTGATTTTACCATTCCCATGCAAATCTGCATTCCAGCCGTCCCTGCCTTGCAGGCGAATTCTAGGTCGGCGGCAGTGAGATCTGGTGTGGCGGATATTGCCTCTCCCACGATTGTTGCAGTGGGCTTGACTGCGTAAGGGTGTGATTCAGATCCCACGTAAATCGCACCAATCCGTTGGGGGTCAATTCCCGCATGCATTATCGCCAACCGGGAAGCCTCCACGGAAATGGTCGCAGTGTCCTCGTCGATTGCGGGGACGGTCTTCTCATAGACTATTAACCCATTCTTTATTCTCTCCGCATCATCCCCCCAAACCTTGGCTATCTCCTCAGTCTTTATCCGATACCTTGGGAGATATCCTCCGTATCCAACGATTCCAGTCTTCGTCATGATCATAATTTCCTAATCTTTTCGATGAGCTTTTCCTCCTCTTTTATGGCTGAAACGATTAATGGCGTGTTTGATATTTCCGCGATTTTTATGGCGAGCTTGTCAACGTTTTCAGGTTGTAGGCCGTGGAGCACGACCATCGCAGGTTTCGGCTGCGTCACCTTTAATGCGATCATCGGGGACCTGCCGGTTTGCACTTTCGTAAACACTAGTGCCCGCTGCGTAGTCGACCCGTAGATTCCTGCGAACTCCCGATCTGACAGGGAGAGTATCGCCTGGATGCTGTCGACAACGGTAACGCCCCAAATCTCCTTCTTCAAGGTTTTACCCCAAACGACTTTCCCTTTGACTTTTTTCACGAGTTTTTTCGCATCAATCGGCTCTAAAAACTCTCTTAAAGCCAGTATCGCCGGGCTCTTGCCTTGTTTTTCTAGCCTTTGGGATAGCTCACCTCCTGATTTCTTGTCCAGGCTTATCAATGCCTCAACGCTTTTTTTTATGTATGTTGTGCCAGGATTTTTCCGTCTACCGCTCTCGTAGTCTGATACGACTGATGCTGTGACGTTTATCTCCCTTGCGAGTTGTTTTTGGTTTGCCCCGAAAATCTCCCTCCATTTTTTCAGGGTTTTTCCGGGGTTTTCTGAGAGGGTTAGTTCCCCTGCTATTTTGTTGGCTATGTAGTCCTCTGCCATGGGTTGGACACCTAACGTATGCTTTCTTCCTTTATATATACGAACCCTACTTTAAATCGACGATTGTCGTATTATTCCTGTGAAATTACACTGATAATCTCACTTAAATCTTCTATCAGAAAATCCGGTTTTGCTTCAATAATTTTCCATTTTTCAGGGAACACCCAAGAAAAGCTGTTATACACTGCAATACTTTTCAATCCCACTTCTCTTGCAGCATACACGTCAGCTGGAATATCACCAACATAAAATGATTTTCGAGGGAATGCATTACAATCTTCAATAATCTTTCGAAGCCTATTTTCCTTCGGGATGGGTCTTTCATCCGCAGTCAACACTTCATCAAAGAAATCAGAAAAAAAGTGTTTCTCCAAAATCTTTTCCGTGAAATTTTTATCGGAGTTTGTAACTAAATTCAGTCTGAACGAACCTAAAGACTTAATATCTTCCAGGGTTCTCAAAGCCTTCGGATTAACTGGAATAGAATCTATCACCTCCTGGCTGGAAAAAAGATGCTTCACAAGTTTCTCATAAGCTTCGACATCCAATTCAGAGTCTGGGAGGATATTTTCCAAGACTTCCCGGACAGGCCTTCCGAGAGGCTCGGCTAGATCACTTACTTTCGATTTTCCCCCGAGCATTTTAATTGCCTTTGAAAACGCCGTTATGTAAGCTTGCTTGGAGTTTATGAGCACACCGTCTAAATCGAAGGCCACGAAGTTCATGGTTTACTTATTAACCCGTTTCTTGAATAAAGTTTAGCGAAAAATGGAAGCCAAAATTATTGTGCCGGACACGTCAGTCCTCGTTGACGGGCGGATTACGGAAGTACTGGGGGAATACACTAAAGATTCCGAGCTGGAAATCATCATTCCAAACGCAGTGGTAGCGGAGCTTGAAGCTCAGGCTAATGATGGCAAGGAGACGGGTTTTGACGGTCTCTTGGAGCTTCAAAGGCTTCAGGAATTAAAACTTGAATTGAAGTTTATTGTCAATTTTTCCGGAGAGCATCCTAAGCCCTCGGATTTACTTCACGCGGGTACTGGTCGCGTAGACCACTTAATCCGAAATGTCGCGGAGGAGAAAAACGCGCTTTTTGTGACTTCTGACAGGGTGCAGGCTCAAGTGGCTGAATCTCGGGGTCTTGCCGTAAGGTTTATTGAGCCGAAGACGCGGGATAAGGAGCCTTCAGTCTTCTCACTTTTTGACGGTAAGACGATGTCGCTGCATCTTAAGGAGAATACTTGCGTGTATGCTAAGAAGGGTTCTGTCGGAAGTGTAAAACTTGAAAAGATTTCCGAGAAAATCTCTCGAAGCATCCTTGAGGAGAAAGTGAAGGAGGTTTGCGAGTGCGCTCACAGGGATCCTTGCGGGTATGTCGAGCTTGAAGAAAAGGGTGCGACAGTAATACAGCTTCGCGAATACAGGATTGTCATCACACGCTCCCCATTCTCCGACGGTTTGGAGATGACTATCGTCAAGCCTCTCGTTAAGACGAAGTTGTCCGACTACAGTCTTTCGGGGAAACTCGTCGACCGCTTGGATTCTCACGCCGAGGGGGTTTTTGTCGCAGGCCCTCCTGGGGCTGGAAAGACCACTTTCGTCCAGGCCCTTGCCGAACACTACCGGAGGAAGGGCAAGATAATAAAGACTATGGAGCATCCCCGGGATCTTCAAGTCCACGAGGATATTACCCAGTATGGTCCTCTCGACGGTTCCATGGAAAAGACGGGTGATCTTTTGCTTTTAGTCCGACCTGATTACACGATTTACGACGAGCTTAGAAAGACTTCCGACTTTAAGGTCTTCTCTGACATGCGTCTTGCGGGTGTGGGTCTTGTCGGAGTCACGCACGCTTCAAAGGCTATTGACGCCATCCAACGTCTCGTTGGCCGGGTGGAGCTTGGCGTAATTCCACACGTCGTAGACACGCTCATATTCATCAGGGCTGGCTTCGTCGAAAGTGTTTATGAGCTTTCAATGACCGTTAAGGTGCCGCACGGGATGACTGAAAGCGATCTCGCCCGCCCCGTAATCCAGGTGAGGGACTTTGAGAGCGGGAAGCCGGAGTTCGAATTGTATTCCTTTGGGGAGGAGGTTGCCGTAATCCCAATTTCTGAGGTTAAGGCTGGGACTCCCCGGGGTAGGCGCAGGCGTCAGGACAGGGTTTATTCAACGAAAAAGCAGATTGTTGTTCACGAGCCCGCACTCAGAAACACGACTGTTCGAATTTCAATTGACGGTGAATACATCACAAGCGGCCATGTTAACGCCGGTGGAAACCTAAAGCTTAAGCGAACTACGCACGCGGCGAAAAGAATCGTAGCCGCAATCCAGGAAGGGAAAGAAGTAGAATTGGAATAATTTTTTTTTTAAAGGAAGGGTTGTACGAATTCTTCTAGATCTCCCTGCCCTGAGATGGCTGCATTAATCATTAAATTTGCCATTGCTCCTCCATGAAGCTTCGCCTGATCTTCCAGAGTGCGCTCTCCGGATTGAACAAGGACCTCATCAGTTGTTTGCCCTAAAACCGGGCCATAACTGTACGTCTCACCGGGAGTCTGACCTTCACCGAGTGTCAGATACCTCCACACGACCTCGCATTGAACATCCTTGAAGGGTCCAGCAAGCTCTTTAATCTTGGCTCCGCGCTCTGCAGGAGGACTGTCCAATGCAACAACTCTGGCAATTTCCTGCTGAAATCCTGCAGTCCATTCAACAAGATCTTCCATACCTGCATCTCCAAGATGCTCTAAATCCCCTTTGGAAGGCAATCGAGGGTTTATCTTTTTGTGCATTTATTAGGCTCCCGTTTTTTTTACGGTTATTATTTTGTTTTAATTTCTATTTAATCTAATTTGTCTTTTATGAAGTGGAAGGTTTTCTCGATTTTTCTCGTCATCGTACTTGCAGTAGGCTACTACCTTGATTTCTGGGGTTTGACTGAGCCTTGCAGGCCCAAGACCGTGGTCAAGACTCTTCCAATGTACATCAACAGGACCGTGATCCAGGAGGTTCCAGTCGAAAAAATCGTGTACGTGAACCAGACTGTATACGTAAACAATTGTTCCTGCCCTACAGAGCCTGCGGTTACGACCACGACGACCATACCCGCAACTTTCTACCGGCTCAGTGAAGGCGAAAGCATAGTGCACGAGGACTTTAACATTTCCTTCCTTGAAGGCGGTGAGAAGAGTGACGTCGGCTTGTACAAGAATCAATGTGACCTGGTGCGGTTTGCGAAATTCAGCTTGTCAAAGGACGGTAAATCCGTAACTGATCTCATGCTCCGGTTCATAGACTGCCTTGAGCCGGTTGACCAGTCTGATTGCATTGCGACGGATATTGCATGCGACAAGATCCAGCTTGGTAATCTCACGCTCACTTTTATGGATGTTTTCCCAGAGGAGGAAAGTCAAGTAGCCTTGTTCAAGGTGAAAACTACTACCTAACCAAGGTTTAAATCGAATTTCAGGGTTTCCTCGTCGAAGGAGTCTACTGTATAAGAAATTCCTGTTTTTTCTATCAACCTTATCATTTGATTGTTGTTCTTGTAGACTAGTCCGAACAATGATTTAATGCCGTTAGACCTTGCGGCGTCAACAAGCCTTCTCAACATAATCCTCCCTAACCCCTTGTTCTGCCACTTGTCTACCAAAACGATTGCGAACTCGAAGCCCCTCCCATCTCCCATATAACGGGCGACTCCCACAAGCTTTCCGTCAGACGGGTTTTCACCCACAAGCGCAAACCTGGATCTATCATCAACATCCAGGTAATAGGCGCCACTTTCTCGGGAGTCATAGCCTTTATCTCCTCGAAGAATCTCTGGTGTATTGTCTCCTCGCTGAAGTTGCTGAACAATTCTATCATCCTGTCAGTGTCATCCCGCCTTAATGGTCGGAGGCGGAGTATTGACCCGTCTTTAAGCAAGACTTTGGAAGAGTCCATCGTGTAATGACAAACAGTTGAGGGGTGCTCTACTTTTTTCGGACTTTCAAGACGACTGCGGCCGCAGCGACAACAAAAACCAACACCACTACCACAAGAAGGGGTGAAGAATCCTTCCCTGACCGCTCATCCTCCGCGTCCCCAGACCCCTCAATCACCGTTGAAGTCTCTGCGGTTTTAACGGTAGTCGTTTCTTTCGGGGCGGCTTCGATTGTAGTCGCCTTCATAAGACCTGCTTCGTCTTCAACGACCTTGAATACCACCAGGCTTCCGAAGTAGAAGTTCTTGTCGAGGCGCGCCTCCTTAAGCCCGAAGCCGGCGACAACCTCCATCACACCGTCTCCGTCGAAATCATGGGCGTAAATCGAGTTCGTGTTCACGTCCTTTAGGGATTCCTCGCCGCCGCCCGGATCCTGGTACTGCCATTCAACAATCTTTTTACCGTCTTCGTCGAACACCCAGACAAAGCGTGTCGCGCCGACTAAAATATCCTGCCTTCCGTCGGAATCAAGGTCAGCCGAGTAGATGCTCTGTACAGTGGTGTCTATTGGCGCCTTCCACACGACCTTGCCGTCCAAGCCGATGAGATAAATGTTAGGTTTAGCCCCCGCGATGACCTCCAAAACCCCGTCCCCGTCTACATCAGCCGCATGTATCGCGCTAACAAGACTGTCCGTTAGAATGCTTGCGATAACCAATCCCGAATAATCAAGGATTGTGACGCCCTTCATCCCGGCGACGATAATCTCCTTTTTACCGTCACCGTCCAAATCAGAGACGTACACAACATCCCTTGCAGGCATGTAAACCCCTGCAGGAACGTCGAAACTCCACTTCTCCTTACCCTTCCCATCCAACACGAAAATTTCAGCCGACCCGTACTTCTTCGAAAGTGCGACGACCTCGCTGCTTCCGTCGCCGTCCAAGTCCGTGCCGCGCACAAAGTAAACCTGGTTTTCAGCCTCAAAAACCCATTGAATCGAGTCCTCCCCCCTTAAGGCGTAAACCTTCTTGTTCTTACACCCCAAAATAATCTCCTCACTCCCGTCTCCTGCGAGGTCCACAGCATCAACGCTCAAACCAAACCCAATAGCCTCACCACTCTTCGTGCTAGTGGCCTGGTTGAAGTCCTCGATGAGCTCTCCCCTCCTGGAGATAGTAAACACGGTCATCACGTCGTCTTTCACGTCGTCGGATTCAGTTGCGACCAGAATCTCCGGCACGCCATCGCCTTGAAGGTCCGAGTACGCCAAACCCCTCACCTCGCCTTTAGCGAACGCGCTGGTCTTCGGCTGCCAGTGCAAGCAGTCACCGAAATCGAATAAATAGAGCTTTCCCTTAGAGGTTGCTGCTACAATCTCCGGTTTCGAGTCGCCGGTGAGCTCTGATACAGAGGCGAATTCCACGGCGTCGTTTTGAAGTTTGTACGTGCATTCTGCTTTCAGGCTTGCGCCTGAGGAAAGACAAGCAGACAAAGCAATCAACGTAATTAATATCATGCATCTGTTTCTCATTTCACACCCCCGTCTATTTGTCCGATTCCTACATCTCGGACTTTAGCATGTTTTCGATTATTTTCGCGTAGGCGGGCCGTGCAATCAAAACCCCTACGAGCACTCCCATAATCGTTGTGAATGCGAATCCTTTAAGCATTCCCGCCCCGATTCCGAGGAGCGGTATCATTGCGGCTATTGTCGTTGCCGCGGCGGTGAAGATGATGAAGAACGCCCTTTTAAGACTTTCTGACAGGCTTATGATCTTCTTTTTCTTCGATCCTGGTTTTATTGTCTCGTCTGTGATGAGTATGAGCTGGTCTACACCCGTTCCGACTGAAGCGATTATTCCAGCTACGGCAGGCAGGTCTATCTGCCAGTTGATAAGTGATGCGAGCCCGAGGATTATGAGTACTTCGCTTAATCCCGCTGCCATAAGCGGTGCTGCGATGGAAATCCTCTTGTATTTCAAAAGGATCAGGATTGAGACTGTGAGGAATGAGACTATTCCAGTCAAGAATCCGTATCTCAGAAACTTCATTCCCAGTGTGGGCGGAGTCGTCGACTTCGATTCCACGGTGAGTTTCGCGGGAAGATTCCCTGAAGTCAGAAGTATCTGGTTGCCCGTTACTTCCTCCCTCGCCTCTTCGAGTGTAACACTGGATCCCGTGATTATCGCCGAGTAAACGCAGTTTCCTTTGGTGTTGAAGTTTAGTCTGGGCGAGCTTTGTAGGCCCGTTAGTTTCTTGATCCACAGGTGTGGGGTTATGGTCATATTTTCCTGTGGGATTCTTACTGTCTCAAAGCCGTTTTCCTCCAGCATGTTTCTAATCGACTCGTTGAGTGAGAATTCGTCTTCCGCGATTATTACTGTGTTGTACCCTTGCGCCTTAAATTCCTCAAGCCTTGTTACTGTTTCGTTTTCACTGTAAACTATTATGGGTATTGCCGACCTGTTTTCGATGATTTCGGCTGCAGTGTCTCCGAAATATAGGTTGTCTTCATCCCCCATGGAAGTCGTCTCGCTTAACGTCTTGTAGGTTACTTCAGTCATAAGAATCGTGGTGTTTGCCGGCCGGTCTATGAAGATGTCGACGGGCCTTCCAATCTTACCCTCACCGACTTTTCCGAACCTGCACGCCCCGTCCTGGTTGTGGGTAACAGAAACACTCCAAGTGAAGATGTTGCCTTGCGCGTAAATCTGCACTCCCTGAGGGCTTAAGTCCACAGTAATCTCATCCCCCAAAACCGCAAGCTCCCCGTCAATACGCTCTTCAAAGCGGGCTTGTTGCTTAAGGATTCCTTCAATATCCCTGGTCTCTTCAGGGGATGCTCCCGCGACTGCTATCAGCATGTATTGGTTCCCCCAAGGTCTTACTGGGATGTCTTTGAGGCCGAGAGAGTTCAACCTGTTTTCGAGAATTCCTTTTTCAATGGACATTGTGTCTGCGTCCACTGGTTTTTCAAGGCGAAGCTGCAACTGGGTTCCTCCTGCAAAGTCGAGTCCATAGTCTAGTCCGTTTCCTACTCCAACTCCCACCCCCTCATTTAATGGGATGGCGTTTGTCATGAAAAGCAGGGAGAACACTATGCAAGTAATCCAGACCACTATCCGCCAGTTACCCAAAAACTTTTTCATTTGAAGATTTTTCTCCCGCCAGGCACTTCAAGGTACCATCTGAGAATACCTGCGTTAGTAAACCAAGTAGTCATAAGGTCTGCTATCAACCCTAAAAGCAATACTACTGCAATATTGTATAAAGTGATTATCTGGGTTAGAGTAGACGACACTATTATCATGACTATCATAACAATAATCGTCGTTCCGGTCATGAAAAGCCCGGTGTTCATGGCGCTGTCAATGTTTTCGTTGACCGAGTATCCTCTACGCTTAAGCGTTCGGGAAGTGATGAGGACGTCGGAGTCTACGGAGTATCCGATTAACATGAGAAGTGCCGCGAGCGTTGCGGGCTCAAGCGGGATCCCTAGCAAGGCCATGCATCCGAACGCGATTATGGGGTCGCATATCGCAGCCTGGAGAACGGCAAATGACGGTATGAAACTTCGGAAGGCTATGAACACTACGATAGTAATCAATATGTAGGCGGCGATAATCGCCTTAAACCCTTGCTCTCTGAAGGTTTTTCCAAGGGTTGGGCCAACAGTCCTTGAGTTAAAGTTTTTTTTCGTTACTGTCACGTCAATCTCCGTGTTTGTGGCGTAATTGAGCGCGCTTTCAAGGGATTCCTCGTCAATCTCGAGTGCTATGATAGTTAACACTCCTTCGTCATAGCTTAAGTCTATCCTCTGCTTTAAAATTGAAGACAGCCGGTCCTGAAGGTCTGCTGAGGGTTTTTCAGCTAAACTGGCAGTCGCCATGTCAGAATCTAAAAGCTCGCCGATGTAGGGCATAAGTATCGGGGAAACCTCTTCTTTTTCTACGACGCTTGTCGTGGCTACTGTAATCTTGTTTTGACGGGATCCCACATCCCATCCAACGTATGTTTTCACGTCAGAGAATCCTGCGGCAATCAGGCTTTGTGTTATAGCATCCTCTGTTTCGGAAGATATCTCGTTTGCAGTTAATACTTCAATCCAGGTGCCGCCTTTAAAGTCTATTCCTAACTCGACTCCCTTGACTGCGACTATAAGAAGCATCAATACTGTCAGGGCTGGTGGTATCACTGCCAAGACCTTGTAGTTTACCTTCTCAGTGAGTAACGTGTAATAACCCTTGTTCGTCGATTCTGCTAAATCAGGCATGTATACTACTTACGCAATAATCGCTTAAAAAACATTTTTCCCCTCTGAATTCCTCATATAATTCAATGCATAAACTGAAAAAGGATGATAAGGAGGGTGGAACCCCAGAAAAGCCCCTGGAACCTGAGTTTGATCGGCGTTTGGGCCTTAAGTTGGTTGTTTCTTATCTTGTGGGCGCTGGCATTCCTCTCGGCTGTAGTGTTGAGCCTCCCTCTCCAAGACCCACCCCACCAAGACCTCCAAAGCCGTATGAAACAGGACCCCTCGTACCGGAGCATATCCGTCTTGAGAAGGAATTAACTTCACACGAACAGGATCTCAGAGGTCTGGTGGATAATCTCAGAGCGAGTAAACGGATCGCTTCTCTTAAGAGGGGGGAGACGGCTTTAAGCAAATACTGTTCCAAAACGAGGAGTGATTTTAAGGCACTTGGGAAGAAGCTTTCCGGACTTGATAGTAAAGAGGGGGATTTAAACGACCGGCAGGCGAGGGAAGTCTGTGAACGGGAGTCTGCCTTCAGGGAGAAGATGGGGGGGATAGAGGAAAAGATTGTGGAGTTGGATGAGGCGATTGAGGAGCGGAATACGTATTGGGCTGATAATGTGGCGGGGCTTCGAAGCCGGACGGTGATTGTTAGGAGAGGGGTGGCCCCGGTTTTCGGCTACGGATACTCCATCCGCGGGGTAGGTGGGCTGAGGTACGTGGTCCCGGAGCCGATGATGGCTTACAGGCCGGTTTACCATAAAAAACACATTCAACCAACAGTCGTCTACAAAGGCCGAGCGTATACGAAAACCCAGTTAAAGCACCTCATCAGCCGTGAAACGGGCAAATTCAACCGAGATATTAGGGCGCTAAAAAGAAACGCCTCCCAATTAATCGAGGAAGATGGAAAATACGCGAAGGTGCAAGGGTTAAGGCACGAGCTCGAGGACGTTACGATTGGGCTTGAGAAGGCGCCTTACCGCAAGAGGGTGTTGGGGAAGGAGAGGCAACTTTTAACCGAGGAAGGTTTAACCCCGAAAGAGATTAAGGCGCGGGTTGAGGCGATTCGCTTTGGTGTTGACATACATCCTGAGAATCCCGAGCAAGATAAACTGGCGAGAAAAATTTTAAGCGAGGCAAGGGGAGTTGAAGGATTAAGAAAAGATTACATAAAGGCTCTTAAGGCCGACCCAGATACACGGGGCAGGGGGCTTGCGCTTGAGGAAGAGCAGGCTCGGCGGGAACTGGATTTAAGGCGCAGGCAGGATGAGTTGAGAAAGAGGCTTATGAGCGAGGGTCCTGGGAGATTAACGGTTATCGACGTTGAATTGAATCAGATTGACGGGGAAGTAAGCGGTTTTGAGGAACGCCAGAAACGCCTGAAACTCGAGTTGAGGAGATACTCTCGTTAAGTTTTTATACATAAATCGCAAATACCTTGAGGAGGTGTATCTATCATGTGCTGTGGATGCGGACCAAAGAAGCCCAAGAAAAAGAAAAAATAGTGTTTTTCCCTTAAGGAGGAATAAATGTTTAATAAAGTCGTGTTAGGCGGCACTTTCGACGTACTGCACATGGGACACAAGAAGCTTCTTCAAGTAGCATTCAGCATCGCCGACTCAGTCGTCATAGGCCTTACGTCAGATGAATTTGCACGCCGCTTTAGAGTTTCCGAAACTCCCTCCTACGAAAAGAGGAGGGGAAAACTTGATGAATACGCAAAAACCCTTGGCGGGAAATCCTACCATATAGTTGAAATAAACGACTCCTACGGAGTCGCAACACTCGAAGCCGACATAGACTGCATAGTAGTATCAGAAGAAACCCTACTCCGCGCCGAAGAAATCAACACAATCCGCTTCAAGAAAAATCTCCCGAAACTCTCAATACTCGTCGTGCCCTTGCTTTTAGCCGACGACGGCAAACCCATATCAAGCGAGCGCATAAACGCCCTGCAAATCGACGAGGACGGGAAAATCATCTAAAGGATGGACGCTCTCATGCTCATGGGTGAGGCAACCCGCCTTCCCAACAAACCATTCGTCGACTATCACGGCAAACCCTTATTCTCGCACGGGTGGGGGGTGCTTGAGGAAGTATTCAACTACCCCCTAATCTCCTGCACGCCCGGAGTCGAGGAGGAACTCAGATCCTTCAACGTCTCCTACGTCGTCGACGAACTCGAATTAGGTCCCTTGTCCGGAATCCTTGCGGGATTCCAAAAGCTTTCCTCCGAATACGTCTTCGTCGTCGGCTGCGACATGCCCCACATCCGCGCGGACTTGATAAACCACTTAATCCCTGAAGTCGTATTGGACGGACTAATTCTCACAGGGAAAAAAGGATTCAAACACCCCCTCCACGCATTCTACTCGCGGGAAAAA
>JBDRAY010000034.1:0-7087 GCA_043823295.1 Methanobacteriota archaeon
TACCCTCGTAATCTTGGATGATCTCTTCCAAATCGGATTTTGTAAACTCCTGCCACAGTTTGTCTGGGAAATACATTTCAGAATACGCAGCCTGCCAGATGAGGAAATTACTAAGCCTATCCTCAGAAGTCCTAATTAGAATGTCTGGATAATCCTTAACCCAAAGATTTGCCTTAAGGTTCTCTTCAGTAAAAGGAAGATCCTCCAAAGAAATTTTTTCAGCAGCCTGCAAAATCTCCTGCCTCCCCCCATAAGCTATTGCAAGATTTAGCGTGAGGTTACCGTAATCCTTGGTTGAATCTTCAAGTTTCTCGAGATTATCAACCAATTTCTTAGCCAAAACCCGGTGAGATACACCATTCAACAAGTACTCCCTATCCCCGCAGAAATTAACTTTCACCCGCCTATTATGAATTCGCTCATCAGACAAAGCATTCTCCGCCTGCTGGGAGAAAACAGTGAAAAGAGTCTCAATCTCCTTTTTCCCACGGTTTTCAATGTTCTCAGTTGAAAGGGCGTATATTGTGACTTCGTCAGCCCCAAAATCCGCACACCATTCGAGGAAGTCATAGAACTTCTGGATTCCTTTAACGTAAGACTCTCCCAAACTTAAGATTCCCCTCTTTTTCATGTACCTGCGGTTTCCGTCAGGGATTAAAGCCACATGCATTTTTATTTCACATTAATTTTAGTTAATTGAAGTCTATTTTAAATAAACATGAGAGTCTTAGACACTTCAGCGATTCTACGCTCTGACCTCGATTTCTCTGATGGAGAATACATCATAACTTATGGCGTCTTATCTGAGCTTCTAGAAGACGGTGTGAAAGATTTAATTGACTTAGCAATAGGTAAAAACCATATAAAAGTACATGTTCCCGGGGAAAAAGCCAAGGAAACAGTATCTTTAAAGGCTGATGAAACCGGAGACTTGAACACGCTCTCTGAAACTGACTTGGAGGTGTTAGCTTCCTGCTTGGAAAACAAGGCTGTTTTAGCGTCCGATGACTATGCGATGCAGAATGTTGCAGCTGCTTTAGGCATTGTTTTTGAGGGTTTAACGCACAAGGGTATTAGCAGGCAGGTAACTTGGGGGCGTGTTTGCGCGGGTTGCAGGAGAAAATACGATGATTCCTTTAAGGGTGTGTGTCCGACATGCGGCCACAAGACTCGGAGGAAGGCGTCTTATAGCGAGAGGATTGATTGACTTAGACGGTTAGTTTGTCCTTTAAGAATCGCATTACTTCGCCAGTATACTCTGAAAGGGTGGGGTCAACCCATCCTAAACTCTTCAAGAGCATTATCGCCATAAAAAAAAATGTTGTGCTCTGCTTTCGGGGTCGGAACCTTCCAAGGACCCTCAAAAGGGGCAGTTTAGGGTATCTTCTCAGGGGTTAAGAACCCTTCTTTGCTCTGGGTGATAATCTTCCTAAACCAGTCATTCATCTCAATTAATATTGAACGACAAATAATAATCTTATAGATGAAAAAAAATTTGAGCGGCTCTAAGGCCCTTTTTTCAACCACCGTTCAATCATCTCCCGGAATCTTTGACTTGCAATCCTGCAAAGTTAACCTCCCCGGATTACTTTACGGCGTCCCAGTCAGGCATTTCATCCCTAGAATGGCCAAGAATGTTGCACTCCAAATAGAGTGTCTGGCCGAAATGATTACTTCAAACCCTTCTATGAGCCGGGAGCTTTTCGGATACGGAAGGCTCCAGTCACTTACGTTCGGTTTGAATCCCCCTGAAGTGGATGCTAAAGCCGCTATGGAGGGACGCGTTGGTTGGCGAGTAGAACCTTCCTACGAAATTAGAATCAGTGGAGACGGGAAAAACAGGAATGGGGATCCAATACTTATGCCTGAAGGGCAAATAGAAATCCCTAAAAGTGTAGTGGACGAGAGACTTGCCGGGAGGAGATAATTCATGGAAAAAATGTTTTCCAAACACCGCCCGCAGACGCTTGAGGAACGGTTTGGAATTAAAAAACTCGTAACCCGTGAGTTTGGAGCCTTCAAAAAGTTTGTGAGGGATGAGAATCCATTAGGAAAAGATAACCCTCAATTAATCTCTGAATTGACCGACGAGGAAAAGGCGGAAGTACTCTATGATTACTTGCGTCAGCGCAGGGTTGATGATCCTGCAAACCCCACATACAGCCACCCGCGCACCGTCTTATCCGGCCAAGGCGGAGTATGCCTGCCGTACGCTATCCTAGGCTGTCTTCTCGCCCGTAGGATGGGATTGGAATCCTACCCTGAAGACACAAAGCTTGGTGTTTTAGGTCACGCCCTCTATTCAGTAAGGGTTTCCGACGAGAAAAGATACTTCGATGTTGTTCGAGGAATCAAGGACCCTGAATACGAGGCCGTCCGGGAGTTTGAAGACGATGAAGTATATTTCCAAACAATGTTCCAGACTCATCTAAACATCCTAAGGGAAAACAAGGAAAATAAAAGTCACTGTCCTGAAGTAATATCCTATGGAACTGAGCTTATTGATTACCTCGAAAACCATACGAATCTCTTAAGACCTGGTGAATATGAAAAGCGTGTAGGCTCCATAAATTTTGCCGTGGGAGACGCCCACTTCCGTTTGGGTAAATATGCTAAATCGGTCGAAGCCCTTGAAAAAGCTGCTCCTCTACAACCAAATAATCAGGACATTTACTTAAATCTGGGTTTCTCAAGAATATATTTAAGTAAGAAGTTAACTGTTGAGGGAAAAAGTGACGACGCAACCGCAACAACTTTGAGGGCTGTGGAAGACTTAAAACACGCAATCGAGCTTAAACCCGATTTCTCGGAAGCATATGTTGCTTTAGCAGAAGCTTACGTACTCCTTGGAAATCCCGAGGAAGCAATACCTTTCTGTGATAAAGCACTCGAGTTAAATCCAGATGATAGAGTAGCATATACAAACCGAGGTCTCGCATTGAGCGACCTTGGGCGCCATGAGGATGCAATCCAAAATTATACGAAAGTTGTTGAAATTCAACCAAACAACGCTTACACGCTTAGAAAACGAGGGATCTCCCATATGCAACTCGGAAACCTGGAAGAAGCCCTAACAGACTTTGAGAATGCAGTAGATATAGCTCCTGATAATCCGCTACCTCTCATGTTTTGCGGCATGACAAAAGCACGTCTTGGACGAATCGACGAGGCGCGGCAGGATCTTGAGGCTACAAAGAAACTTTTTATTAGAAGTCAAGACCCTCAGGGAGTCCAGCATGTAAGCATGCTTATCGAGAGTCTTTGTTAAGTCTTACGGTCTACGCTTTTTCTGCCGCATCCTTAAGCATTAAGTACACTGCTGCGTATTCGGGCAGAGACATAGATTCGTCTAACTTGTATGGCCCAAACTTTTCATCCATTAAATCAAATTTTGGCATGTCTTTTGTTGAGGTAATCTTGACTTCATCTTTTCCAAAGACTACTGCATCAACTAACGGGTCGAATTCTTCAATATTCCCTACTCTTTTCGCGAGTAGTCCTGAACCTCCGTGTATCGTGTCTGGAAGCCTGATGAGTCTTGCAGTGTCGATTGTCACCATCTTGTCGGTATCTCCCGTGAGTGCGACCGCTTTTTCATCAACGATCTTTTGCAAAAGCTTCGGACTCAAATCACTTACACCCTCCCAGCTTCCAGATTCAAGGGCCTTAAGGTTGGCTTTACGATCCCTTAAAAGATTTTCCGCCCTCTTCGGGCCCACACCATCAAGCCTTAAAAAATCCTTAAGAGTTGAGCCTTCAAGATACTCGTGGACTGTGTCGTAAATCCTCTTTCCCCAACCCTCATCCGCACCCGTAGGACCCTTAACCGTGGATGCGGGATTAATGTACTCTCCAGTTCTGCTGGAGGTGACTCCGTCAGCCTGAATCTCCCTCATATAAAAATTCAAATCCAAACCCGAACCAGTAACGTAATCCACAACCTGGCGGCGAGCCTCCCCAGAGAGAGGCAACACTTCATCAGAGCTTACGTGCAGGTGATAGCCTTTACTCCCTGAAAAATTAATTGCAATATCGCTTTCGCTAATTCCGAAGTCGTCTAAAAGAAAACCCTTAAGGTTTATTGTCTCGGCCTTAACCCTATTTAAAATCTTGGAGTCAAGGTATTCTAATGGCGCGTCCAAGTCAAAGACCAAGTCGGCGCCCAACCAATTCTTAGCCTCCATGGGCTGGTTTTCCGGAAATTCATAGTAGGCTGTTGAATACGATATGTATGACGGTGCCTCCCGCTTTAAAAAATTGGATAAGTCGCGGTCAGAAGCGAAAGACTTGTGTCTTACCTTGATCTTGTCTTCAAGTGTTCCCACCCCAAACTCTCTTTTATGGACTTCCGCCGGACTAGTGACCTTAGCCTTCCAATAATAAGCCTTAAACCTCTTGCGTAAAAAAACACGAGTTTCAATATTCATTGTAATTTTATGGATTAAATGAATAATATAAAGCTTCATGAAATTAGACTATGAGAAAATTGGCTTCAAGTGTGGTATAGAAATACACCAGCAGTTGGATACTCACAAGTTGTTTTGTGCTTGTCCCTCAGTGATTAGAGACGAAAAACCCGATTTTGTTGTTGAACGCAGGATGCGCGCCGTAGCGGGAGAGATGGGGGCTGTGGACCCCGCAGCACTTCACGAGTTCCTTAAAAATCGTAGACTCTACTATGAAACATATACTGACACAAACTGTCTAGTAGAACTCGACGAGGAGCCGCCGCACCCATTGAATGAGCAGGCCCTTTCAACAGCGCTCACGGTCGCCCTTATGCTCTCTGCAAAACCTGTTTCAGAGATTCAGGTTATGAGAAAGACCGTAATCGATGGGTCCAATACTTCAGGGTTTCAGCGGACGATACTCGTTGGCATGGGTGGTGTTCTTAAGACTTCTATGGGTGATGTCGGAATATCCTCGGTATGTCTTGAAGAGGATGCTGCAAGAATTATCGAGGACAAAGATGATGTAGTGACTTACCGGCTTGACCGGTTGGGAATACCCTTGGTTGAGGTTGCGACAGACCCTGACATAAAGTCTCCTGAACACGCTCGCGAAGTTGCGGAGAAAATCGGCATGATTCTTCGGGCTACTGCAAGAGTGAAAAGGGGTTTGGGTACTATACGCCAAGACTTAAATGTTTCCATAAAAGGCGGGCAGCGCATTGAAGCTAAGGGGGTTCAAGAGCTTCGGGCCATATCAAAGCTTTGTGAAAACGAGGTTAGACGGCAGCTTGCCTTGATCGATATTAAGGGGGAGCTTTCTAGCAGGAAGGTGAAGCCCTCAGACGTTAAGGCAGATTTTATCGAAGTATCCGAGTGTTTTAAGGGAGATGATAGGTCTTGGATTCAAAGGTCTTTGAAGGAGGGGGGTAAAGTTTATGCGATGAGGCTTCCTATCTTTCACGGTCTCCTCTCGTATGAACTTATGCCGGATCACAGGTTTGGGACTGAATTATCTCACGTGGCTAAGGCTTCGGCGGGAGTTGGAGGAGTCCTTCATAGCGAGGAGGATTCAAACAAGAAAATATCATCCTCTATTTCTAAGAAACTCAAGGTTTTGGAGAAAGATGCTTGGGTAGCAATTGTTTCTAACGACGACTTGCGAGTTGAAAATGCCTTCAAAGCGATTGCGTTACGCTGCCAGGTCGCTTTCAAAGGCGTTCCCAAGGAGACAAGGCGGCCAGAGGGTGAGATTACTGTCTTTATGAGGCCGCTTCCCGGCTCAGATCGCATGTATCCTGAGACAGATGAACCTCTTGTCAACACTTCAAACCTCGTTTATGGCTTGAAAGGCAACCTGCCTAAACTTCCCGAGGAGAAGAGAAGGGATTATGAGAAAATGGGTTTGAGTCCTGAGATGGCGAACCAGTTAAATAACTCACCGTCCGCGAAAGTATTCGCAGTGTTTGTGAAGGAATTCCCGAAGCTTCCACCGACATTAATTGCACAGATGCTGCTTTCAACCACCAAGGAGGCTAAGAAAAGATTTGGGTCTCATATAGAAAACCTTACCCTAGATCACTTTAGAGGTATTTTAAACCTGGTTGCCGATGGTTCAATCACGAAGGACGTGATTGTGGAGGTAATCCGGAATTTATCTGAAACACCCGAAAAGAATGCTTCTGATGTTGTGTCTGAAAAAAAAATCGGTTCTCTTTCAGGGGAAAAACTTTCAAAACTTATCGACTCGGTATACGAGAAAAACAGTGGAGTGGAGTCTGTAAATAAGTTTTTAGGATTAGTTATGGCCGAGGCCGGGGGGAGGGCGAATCCTTCCGAAGTCCGTAAAATCATTGAGTATAAAAAGCTTTTTTAACCCATTTATATAAGAGTATCGTTATAGAATAATCCGATAAAATGTATGTAATCCTTGTTGGGGGAGGTGGTACAGGCAAGGCCTTGGCCACGCATTTGGTAAACGAAGGGCATGAAGTAGTCATCGTTGAGAAAGACGCTGACCGTGCTAAAAACCTCGCGGAAAACTTGGACGCCCTCATAGTTCACGGGGACGGCTCTGATACTGAAATACTCAAAGATGCGGGCATTGAAAAGGCTGATGCTGTGGCGATAACCACTCCCGACGATAACACTAATCTCACAGTCTGCCAGATACTGAAGAAGTTTAACGTCCCAAGGATTGTAGCTCTTGTCAACGAGCCGAGTAAGAAAGACTTGTATATTAGCCTTGAGATTACTGCTGCCATATCTCCTGCTCAGGCTGTCATAAGCTACCTTAAGAACGCTTTGACTCAGGGGAAATCCAAGTCCATGGCCTCTATTGCGGGGGGTAATGCCGAGGTCTTGGAGATTAAGATGAATAATGAGGACTTGGATGGCAGGAAGGTAAAGGATTTGGGCCTTCCTTCAGGTTGTGTAGTCGGCTTAGTCTACAAGAATGGGGAAGTCATTATTGGTGACGGGGATGCTATTGTCAGGAAGGGTGACATTCTCACGATCATCACGAAAACCGACGTAGTAAACGACGTATTGGCGATTTTGAAAGAATAAAATTTTTAGCTTCGTTGCAATCCTTGCGTGAGCAAGGATTTTATGGTGTTGATGTATCGGTCTAGGTTGTG
>JBDRAY010000035.1:0-30686 GCA_043823295.1 Methanobacteriota archaeon
CATTGACGGGGGTGGGCTCGGTCAATTCTTCCACAGTGAAATTCACGCTTGGACCGTTGATTATCAGGTGGCAATAGTGAATCGTTGTATTGGCTGAATAATCTCCTGGGCTCTGAGGATACCAGTAAGCCCTCAAGTCGTTGTTGTCGCCAGGATTCAACCCTGCTTCATTGCTCCAGGCCGTGGATAGTACATTGGTTGAATTCATAACATCCACTCTCATCCGAACAAGGCATGAGGCTGAACCAATATTCTCCCAATTTACTAGAAACTCCTGCGGATCTTTTTTAATAGTTTCTTCATATTGGAAGTGGGCTAAGTATCCATCAATCACACCCTCAATATTAATCATAACATTTAAGGCAGACACTGGAATACTCAATAAAACCAAAAAAACAAATAATTTAAACCGCATCCTAGCTTTTTATGCGTACGGGAGGAGGAAACTTATCAGTGGGTTTTTAGGAGTTCTAATCACGAGATCAATCTCACCCACATACTCCCCCACCTCAGTTGCGTTCATGGTAATCTGAACGCTCTTTTTCTCCCCCGGCTCCAACACAACCTCCTTTTCATTCAAAACCACGAAATCCTTCACTCCCCCGTAGGGTACAACATGGATTTTAGTCGGATAAACCTCATTGTTTTGCAATTCAATAAACTTGTGGGCACTCATGCCCTGAGATAACAACCCGAAGTTTAATTCATTTGGCTGGGTTGCAAAACCCATCCTAATGTTTTTTCCCACCTCAAAAGTCACTACACCAATTTTTGAAGGGTATCGCATAATCTTCTCCTTAAACAATAAGTTACCTCCATCGGTGACTGTAATATTTTCCACATAGTCTCCTGGATCTCCAGGAAGCCTTGTATAATTCCCCCAAAATTTTATTCCAATAACGGTGAAAACCACAAGTAAGATGACTAATCCAATAATCAAAACCGGGGCTTTACTTTTGCCCACCGAAAATGTAATGTTTCCCCCCGTCATCTTACGCTCTCAGATAAATGAGTAATAATATTATTATAATCACAATAAAAAGCGAACTCCATGGAATTGATGCAGGGCACATGTATGCGCCGTATCCTGCGATTAGGATGCATATGAGTATCATCCTCCAAAATGTTTTCGAGTCTATCCATTCCCTCACATAGGATATGACAGCCATTACCAATACCCCTGCTATTATCCACCATGGGAATTCACACCCAAATGCCTTCACAATTCTTCCCGGGATGAGCGTGATAGGTATCTCGGGAATATTTATTTTTTTCTCGCTAAGTCTTTTCCCAGTGTTGTAATCTACTACTACTTCAATGATGTAGTCTCCAGACTTGATTACTTCCCCCAATTTTTTAAGCCAAAAGGTTCTTAGAATCCCAATCTCCCCTGGTTTTACAAGTGCTTCGGGGGAAGATAATGTCACGGTGACGTTACCGTATTTTCCAAAGACTTTTATCTCTTCAATTCGGGCGTCTACAGTGCAAGTACCCGTATTTTTAAATAGCACGTCAAATCTCACGCGATTAGCCCCCTCCCTGATAGCCTCAATATCTATGATTTCACCTTCGCGTTTACCCTCTCCCGCAACCTTGAATACGTAAAAAAACCTTGTTAAACCAATTGTTGTTATCCCAGTGCCGCCGGGACCTGGAGGCAATTCCGGGGCAAGATTAACTGACCCTGCATGATAGCACTTGTCTGCATCGGCTGGAACATGTAATACAGCACTCACCACCGTGTTAATACGGGCAAAAGCTCCGTTGGCAAGTCTTATAGTCTGAACTTGCGCGGGAGACACTATCACTGGGTTTCGTTTAATCTCAATCCAACGTGAAACATCATTTTGTGACGACTCCTCAACTATGAAAGTGTATCTATCACTCTTTATTGTTTTATCATAAAAGTTTGGGTGAGGTCGCATTGGATTAAGGTTAACTAAAATGTCTGTCGGAGAGTTCGTTAAAAGGTAAAATTCAAATTCAGTGTCTTCCCCTGCTCGAACTTCTCCCAAATCCAATACTCCTGGCGCAGTCCCAATTGAAATAGCCTGGACTTGCCCTACCAGGAACAACAAGCTGATTACGAACAACCCCTTTTTTCCCATCATTACAATAGTATTTGACGTCTCAAATATAACCTGTATCGTTTTTCTACTCTTTTAAAGGAATACTACATATATTTATATAGCCTTATAACAATATCTTAGCATATAGCTATGCTATTATATCGTTGTATTGGTATAGTTAATTAATGGGTGTGTGATCTAAGAATGCAAATCCTTGTAAGCAGGGGAGGTGGAGCAGATATAGCTTGAAAGCTCTGATTATACCCATAAACTAACTTACCTTTGTGGTTGAAAGTGATTTGGGGGAATCACTTTAGCGATGTGAGAAAAAAAACAACCTTTTTGAGGTGAGGTGATTAATATGAGAAGAAGTATGTTTTGGGGGGTATTAGTATTACTCCTATATTTTGCTGGAAGTGCAAGTGCAGCTCCAGTTTCAAACGACACGGATGACTCAAACGTTACTGTGACGATTTCGACGGTAACCCAGATTAACGTCGACCCATCCGATTTGACTTGGACGGTTGCTCCTGGTGGAGAGTGTGGGGGCGGAGGTTCGTGTAACGAGTCTTTGTCTAACTTCTATGCCCTTCAGATTGAGAATACCGGTTCTAAAAATATAACGAAAATCTGGTTTAACAACACGTATCCCACGGATAATCCGTTTGGAGCTGGTTTACCTTCTAGTTATGACTCTGGGAATTTCGTAGTTCTTGGGAACGAGTCGGCTTCAGGAGCTGAGGATTATTTTTTCATCAATCGTGTTGATTACAATGAGACGAAGCAGTTGGTGTATCTGACTGATCCGAACGGTCTACTTCCGCCTGCAAGCGATTGGATGTATGGGCGATTTAGGAATGCTTCTTACGAGTATTTCTGGATGATTAACAAGTCTGACTCCTGCAACAGGACTAAGAACCTGTATATTGGAAACCTTGCCCACACGGCATCTTCTAGTGGTACGGTAAACTTTAATACTGGGGACGTAGAAACTGTTGTATTAACTGCAGGTGCAAGCGACATGTACGGTGTCGGAGACATCGACAGTGGAAACCTGTCAGGATACTGTGTCCTAGTTAATGCGAGCTGCAACCAGGTTTATCTGTATAAATTGAATATGGATATGCAAGGTGCAGGAACCGATTGTGACAACGCATTGTATGTGAGTGGTGACGTAGATGATTCAGCCTGGATTAATGGGCAACTTCCGCCGGGAGGTTCGAGAATTATTAAGATTAAGGTTCGAGTACCTTACGGCGTCTATGAGGGGGAGACTACGTCCGGAACCATTACTGTCATGGTAAGTGACGTAGTGGATTAAGGGGATAAGTTGGGGGTCGGAATTATTCTGGCCTCCACTAACCTCTTTTTTATTATGATAATATACTGATATATCACTATAAAACCATACTGATACATTGATATATTATTATATCTAATATACATCTTATCTAAAACCGACAGGTATTTATATACCTTTATAGTAATATGAAATCATAGAACTATAGAGTTATCTCACTGTAGAAATACAGTGAGGCACCTGTAAGCAGAGGTGTGAATAAATAAAACTAGATAAAAGTCAATAGGAAAGACCGACAACCGGGGTGGTTGACGGACCTGGGGAATGTGATTTATGAAAAATAATTCCCGAGGTGAAAAACATGAAGACCGCCCCAATAAGAAACAGCTTTTTGGCACTATTTATATTGATATTTTTTGCTGGAACAGTTAACGCAGCAAACCAGACGAAAACCGACACTATCTCGATTACTGTAACGGTAAACGAGAAAACCCTCATCGACATTTCCCCCACTAGCTTGAACTGGAGCTACATGGATCCGGGAAGCTTTGGTGTCGAACAAGGTATTGTCATCGAAAATGTAGGTTCTACTAATGTTTCCTATATATGGTTTAATACTACCTACCCGACTTCCAGGCCATTCGGTACTGGAAGCAACAACAGCTACAACGCCGGAAATTATGTTCGGATTAGACAGAATCTTTCCGCTACAAACTACTATTTCATAGACCGTTGGGAGTACAATGAGACCCCGCTTATTTATCTGACGGAACCTGCAGGGTATGAAACCCAAGGCCGATTACGCGTTGGTGATGCCGAATACTTCTGGTACGCCGCAAATGACGGTACTCAATGCAACTCTACGACTGCAACATTTTATCTCGGAGAGACTGCCCACAACCAGACTCAATCCGGAACGATCGATTTATCAGGCTGCAGTGACACGCTGACAGCCGGTGATACAGATTGTCGGACTGGCGTCTTCGAAGGTGAAGACAGCGGATGGGGCTGGGCCGACGTGGTGGTCGGCACAGTAGCGGGCAGTGTAAACTACTCGGTCGCAGTCAGCGAAGACTGCACTACAGCCAGATTCTACAAGTGGAACATGGACGCGCCAGGAGCGACTGCAGCAACCAATACGTTTGCAGACTACTTTGCAGACACAAGTAGCGTACTTACTCCGGGTGAGACAAGGGTTGCAAACATTGCAGTTGCAGTACCCTTCGGAGTCCACGCAGGACCCCAGATGCCTGGAACAGTAACCGTAATAGCAGTGGCAATAGATGTTACTGGATGAAAATAAAATAAGAGGTGAATTAAAAATGAAAAAACCAACAATAGTTTTAGGAGCAGCCCTATTCCTGCTCCTTTTGGCGGGCAGCGCGAGTGCAGCAACTCCAGTTGCAAACGACACGGACGAATCCACGTTACAGTCACGATCTCGACTGTTACTTGGATTAACATCGACCCCAACGCCTTGACTTGGACCGTTTCCCCGGGTTCTCAGTGTGGAGGAGGAGGGTCGTGTAACGAGACTGCCAACTTTTTTGCGGTGCAAATCGAAAACATAGGATCGCATAATATCTCAAAAGTTTGGTTTAACGCGACTTATCCAGAGTCTAACCCGTTCGCTACTGGTGAGATAAGCGACGACTCAGCCAACTTCGTAGTGCTCGCAAACGAGTCGGCGACAGTCGACGACGAGTATTTCTTCATCAACAGGAAGGAATACAATGAAACACGAAGCCTCGTGTATCTGACAGACCCGAATGGAGTCATACCACCGGCGGCTGACTGGATGTACGGAAGGTTTAGAAACGCTTCAGACGAGTTCTTCTGGATGATAAACAAGTCAGATGTCTGCAACAAGACAAAGAACTTGTATATCGGAGACTTGTCGCACAAGAAGTCTTCGTCAGGAACCATCGACTTCAGCGGATCCGGAGTAGTCACTATTGCCTTAGCTGAAAACGGCGCGTACGGAGTCGGAGACATCGACAGCGGAAACCTAACCGGATACTGTGTTGCAGTGAACGCAACCTGCGATAACATATTCCTCTACAAGTGGAACATGGACATGCCAGGTGCCGGAACAGACTGCGACAACGCTCTGTATGCTCACGGAGACCCAGACGACGATGCATCAGTAAACGGAGCTCTAGTCCCGGGAGAATCGATTGTCATGCGGATTAAGGTGCGTGTTCCATACGGAGTCTATGAGGGATCAACCACTCAGGGAGTAATAACAGTTATTGCAAGCGACGTAATCGATTAAAGGGAAAAACAATTCGGGGGTTTGAAATAACCCCCAAAAATATTATTTTGGAGAAAAGATGAAAAGCCCAGAATTCGTTCAAGAGGAGGAGCTCTCGGAAGTGGATAAACTCTTGCTTAAGACTTTTGACAAGTGTGACGAACCCCCTTCAACCTACATTTTAGCCAAAAGGGCGGACGTCTCCTGGTCCACCGCAAACGGTCACTTATACAAACTCAAGTCACTTGGGCTTGTTAAGGGGGCAGTAGGCAAGTCAAAGTCTGGCACTGGCAGGAAGATGGTTTGGTGGATTTCCGGCAAACCATACTAAATCTACTTCCATTGATTCCACCTTTATGGTAGAAGAAATGGCTGACACTGAATATGGCAGGAGACCCTCTCGAAAAATCGGTTTTAGAATGCAATGAAATTCTAAATAAAATCAAAGTTGAGGTGCATAAAGTAATCGTAGGCCAGGATAAGGCTCTCGATGATGTTTTGAAGTGTTTTGTTTGTGGGGGTCACGTTCTAGTGGAAGGGGTTCCGGGAACTGCGAAAACCTTGATTATCGTCGTCTTGGCAAAGACTCTGAAAGATGCTGTTTTTCAGCGTATCCAGTTCACTCCAGACCTTCTCCCCTCCGACATTACCGGAACTTCAGTCTACGAGAAGAAGAAGGGTTTCTACGTCGTAAAGGGTCCGATATTTGCAAATCTTGTTGCGGGCGATGAGATAAACAGGGCGCCCCCCAAAGTTCAGTCTGCCATGCTCCAGGCTATGCAGGAGAAGGAAGTGACTGTGGCCAAGGAAACTCTCCCCCTCCCCTCCCCATTCTTCGTTTTAGCAACTCAAAACCCCCTCGAAACAAGGGACGTGTATCCCCTGCCAGAAGCCCAGCTCGACCGATTTCTCATGAAGGTTAAGATAGGATACACCAGCAAGATCGAGGAGACAAAAATCGCAGACAATAACATGGAAGTAAAAGACTTCGCCGACTTCGACGTGAAACCTGTTGTCACCCTCAAAGACATTTTAAACATCCGGGAAGTCGTAAAGAAAATCTACATCTCACATGAAGTGAAAAAATACATAGTAAACATCGTAAACGCAACCCGCCACCCGAAAAAATACGGTTTAAAGGAAGCACGCCTCATATCCTGCGGAGCCTCTCCCAGGGCTTCAATAAACATCGCATTCAGTGCGAGGGCGACCGCTCTTATGGCCGGGAGAGTGTATGTCACACCCGACGACGTGCGTTCAGTAGCCTTCCCAGTACTACGACACAGACTCATCTTAAGCTATGAAGGTAAGGCTGCCGAGACCAATACTGACGACCTTATCGACGCAATCATTAAAATAGTACCGGTGATGTAAATGGAAAGGATTAAGACTGGAATAGATGGTTTGGACGACCTTATTGAGGGAGGACTGCCCAAAGGAGAAACAGTACTTGTGGCTGGGACTCCTGGAACTGGTAAAAGCATCATGTCGCTTCAGTTCATAACAAACGGAGCATTAAAATACGGGGAGAGGGGAATTTTCATAAACCTGGAAAGAGATTACCCCAAGCTTCGTGACGAGGCCATTCGTTTTGGCTGGGACTTGGACAAGCTTTCGGAGGAGAAGAAAATCCTGGTTTTGTGCCCTAAGATTCAGACTGAATTCGGAGAAGACCCCCTACAGTGGTTTAAATCCACTAAGGTGTCAGAAGCGATAAAAGAGTTTAATCCGTCAAGAATAGCGGTCGACTCATTAACTGTTCTGATTCAATTCAGCGGTGAGCGGGGAGGATACCGCAGAGTCGTTCAATCCTTAATAGACACTTATGCCATCGGCTGTACTGCAATGTTTATCCACGAGAAAGAGGAGAGTAGTCTTGACGGCATGAAATATACCATCGAAGAGTTTGTCGCTGACGGAATCATAAAACTTAGCATCATCCGGAAAGGTAATGTATTCCACAGAGGCATAACCATCGTGAAGATGCTCGGTACTAAACACCCTATAGACATTCGCCCCTTCCAAATCGTGGACGGATTAGGCGTGAAAATAGACTCATTAAAAAAGATGGACTTATAAGATGACCGAGGAGCTTAATCACAAGCAAATATTTGAATACGCCCAGAAGCTGGATGAGGTGCGGGCGGAGATCAAGAAAGGTATTATCGGCCAGGAAAAGGTCGTTGACCTGCTTTTGAAGTGTATACTTTGCAGGGGTCACATTCTCTTTGAAAGTGTTCCAGGCCTGGCTAAGACTCTACTAGTTAGCATTGTATCCAAAACGATGAGTGACTCTTCATTCCAGCGTATCCAGTTTACTCCAGACCTCCTTCCGTCAGACATTACCGGTACTTCAGTTTACGAGGAAACTAAGGGATTCTACATCATCAAGGGCCCGATTTTTGCAAACTTCGTCCTCGCAGACGAGATAAACAGGGCGCCCCCCAAAGTTCAGTCGGCGATGCTTCAGGCAATGCAGGAGAGGGAGGTTACTATCGGAAGAGAGACTTTCGCACTTCCAACACCATTTATGGTCTTGGCAACGATGAATCCACTCGAGCAGATGGGAGTATACCCATTCTCGATGGCTCAGCTAGACCGCTTTTTTTTCAAGATTTTCGTGGACTATCCTGAATTGGATGAGGAGCTTTTAATCATCGATAACAACACTCAAGTCAAGACAATAGAAGAATTTAAAGTCGAGGAAGTCATCTCCCCCCAGGAAATAATGGCCCTTCAAAAAATGGTAAGGCAAGTGCATCTTTCCGCGGAAGTTAAATCCTATGCGATAGATCTCGTCGAAGCCACTCGAAACCCGAAAAAACACAATCTCAGAAGCACCAAATACATTAAATGGGGGGCGTCACCCCGAGCGTCCATCTTCCTCCTGCTTGGCGCTAAAGCCACGGCTCTCATGGCTGGCCGAGTATACGCCACTCCCGAAGACATCCGTGCGGTAGCACACCCCGTCATGCGCCACAGAGTAACATTAAGCTATGAAGGCAAATCCCGGGAGATAAGCTCGGATGAAATAATCGATGAAATAATCCAGAAGGTTCCCGTACTTTAAAAAAAAAATATGGAATTCATATCCATCGACGAGCTTCGAACCGAAGTAGACGTGAATGTGCAAAGGCTTGAAGACATCTTCAGGTTCGGGTTCAACTACCGGGTCATCTTGCACGGTTCAGGCCTTGAGTTCTCCCAGCTTCGGGAGTACGTTCCAGGCGAGGACGATCCCAGAAGAATCGACTGGAAGTCGAGCCTTCGATCCGACCACCTTTACGTGAAGGATTACGAGGAGGAGCGAAACCTTGACGTATTCATTTTACTCGACACTTCAGCCTCAATGCTTTTCGGAACACAGGATAAACTGAAAAGCGAGTATGCCGCGGTTTTAGCCTCTACTCTAGCGCATGCTGCAACTGAGGCGGGAGACAACGTGGGTTTTTGCATGTTCAACGACAACGTCCTCAACTACCACCCACCGTCAAAGGACAGTTCGATATACTATCAAATGCTAAACTATATCGTAAATCCCGCATATTACGGCGGAGGCTGCAATCTTAAGAAGGCTTTAATGCACCTGATAAATATTATTGACGCTAAGACGGCTCTTTTCATCATCTCCGACTTTATCGGGATTGGCGATGACTGGCATTCTCCGATGAAGACGTTGTCTGCGAAATTGGACAGTGTTTTCGGAATCATGGTCCGTGACGTAAGAGACAGTTTCATCCCCGAGCACATTGGAAACACCCGGGTTTCAGACCCTTTCACCGGGAAATCCATGATTGTCAACATGGATGCGGTAAGGAGGGATTTTGAGAAGGCGGCGAGCGAGCAGGAGCGTGCGATTCTTGATGAATTCCATTCAAGCCGGGCTCGGTTTGTCAAAGTATACACTGACCAGAATTTCATCGAACCCTTAATAAAATACTTGGAGTTGGGCACATAATGGAGATAGAGTTTTCACACCAGTACTACACTCTTATGGCTGCCTTAGTCATCGCAGTTGTAATTGTTTACTATCTTGCAAGCCGCTACTTTAAGGTCAGGGTCTTGAGGTTTGGAAACTTTGAGGTTCTTGAGAAAGTTACTGGGGACCGTATTAGGCACAGTACTATTCCACCGCTTATTCTTAGGATTCTGGCAGTGGTTTTTTTCATTCTCGCGGCGTCGGACCCCCGGATTGTAGAGTATAAACAAGTCGTCGGTGAAGACTTCGTATTAACAATCGACACGTCCTCTTCAATGCTTACCCCCGATTTTCCACCCAACCGTCTTGAAGCGACTAAGGAGACTGCTATAAGATGGATTTCTTCAATGCAAAACGCAAGAGTCGGAGTAGTCACTTTTGCCGGAAAGCCGTATGTCAGGACCGAGCCAACACTTGACAAGGAAAAAGTCCTGGATATTCTCGCAACAATCACCACGGACTCGCCTGCAGGCACTGCAATCGGTGAGGCATTAATCTCTTCGGCGGCACTGCTTTCAGACTCGGAGACTGAGAGGAACAAGACGATAATCCTTATAACCGACGGCCGGAACAACGTTGGAGTGAGTATAAACGATTCTCTCGAATCCCTCATCAAGAGCAACATCCGAGTTTACGCGGTGGGAATCGGAACAAGCGAGTCTGCAGAAATCGTCATCCCTTCAGAGCTTGCCGATAAAAACGCCACTATAACTGAGTTCCCCCAGATAGACGAGGAAGTATTACAGTCCCTAGCAAACATGACTGGTGGAAAATACGCCAGAGTCGAAGACATGCAGTCCCTTAAGGGCGTCCTGCTAACTCAGATAGAGACCACGGAAACGGTTAAAAAACCAATACCCTACCTAATCTTTATCGCCTCAATCCTACTCCTCCTAGAGTGGGCTATCGAAATAACAAAGTATCGGCCAATACCCTAAACTACACTTTAAGCCGGAAACATGTGCGTAAATCCTCTTTTATTTTATTTGCTTCAGTTATTATCTCTTGTTTTTACGTTTAAACGAAGCTCGGGTTAAGGTGATTGAGAACGACTGCGAAGCAGTCGTCCGTAGGGCTAAACCTCAATTGCGCATCTACAAGAATTAAACGTTTTTTTTGGTTCGTTTTACCCATTAGTTCGGGGGTTTATTGCGATTTTTTTTGTTTGTTTTTTTTATTTATTCTTGCGGTAAATTCATCGCTTCCTTGAACACTTGCTGTACGTCTTCTGGATTTTGTGCCGTGAAAGTTAGGACTTTGAATTTCGAAAAAATTTTTTTGGCGTGAGATACGGCGTCGTCTCCTGCAACATCAATTTTATTGACCCCCACAATTAATCCAACATCAAAGTTACTTGAAATCTCTTCAAGCAACTTAATCTGGGGTTTTAATTCCATCGTGGGGTCGACTATGAATAAAATGCGGTCGGCGAGCTCTGAAATCGCAAGTAATGCCTTCAATTCTGCGTTGTTCCTATCCTCAATCGGCCTGTCCAAAAGGCCTGGTGAATCGATTATTTGGATGTTTTCGTGCCTTACCTTCTTGTATCCTATCATAATCCCCTGCGTCGTAAAGGGGTATGAGGCAACCTTTATTTTGGATCCGGTCAGATTTCTGACGAACGTCGACTTGCCCACATTGGGAAATCCCGCGACAACAAGAGTCCTGTATTCCTTTACTATTGGAAAACCTTTGAGGACCTCCTTAACCTCGACGAGGTAATCCAACTCTTTTGAAACTCGCGTGACCAGTGAAGAAGTCTTCCCCATAAAATGCTTTGAAGCGTTCTCGTTACCTCGTCTTAACGTGTGAATCGACTCGTTTTCCAATTTCTTGAGCTTGCTTATAACCCAGCTTAAGGCTCCGAGACTCTTCTTGTACTTGTCCTTGTCAATCTGTAAGTCGAAAAGCTGCACGTAAAACGGCGTCAAGCTTTCATAGCTTGGAAACTGTTTGACAACAGCATCCAGTTCCCCGTAAATCCTGCTTGAAATTATCTGAATGCGTTTTTCCTCTGAAAAGCGCATCCTCCTCTCACGGGGCTTTCTAGTGGATCTGACCTTCTTCGCTTCAGCCGACCCAAGCCGCAAGGCATCGTCCACGAGTTTTTCAGCCGACGGTATATAAGGAAGTTTAAACATAAAATATTCATTGGAATGAATCCTATTATCTGCATAAGCGACTCTCATCTCGGCTACAGGCACAGGTCGAAGACGAAAAGACTATTCGATTTTCGGAAAAGCTTCGAAGACGCACTTTCAAAGGCGTTGGAATTAAACCCGGAAGTAGTAATCTTCGGAGGCGATCTACTGCATCACCCGAAACCGGATCCAGTAAGCATGAGAGCGCTCGTCAAGGGACTACTTGACGCAGCCGAAAAAACACAAGTCGTAGTAATCATTGGAAATCACGAGATTTCCGGGCACTTAGGCACGACATACGCTCTAATGTATGCGGATTTGCATGAGAACATCCACGTCTTATCGACTGAAAACCCTCACTTAAAGCTTTCTGTAGGCGATAAAACTGTCGGTTTCCACGGCTTCCAGTTCATAAGAAACCGGGAGCTTGCTGAAAAGACTTTAAGGGAAGTTGCGTCTGTCTCTCCAAGCTCTGACTTTGAGATTCTCTGCCTTCATCAGGCTGTGGAAGGCTATCTCTCCCCCCACGAGATTTCAAGGGCGGCTTTAAGAGAAGTTGCACCGAACTTCAACCTTATTTTGTGCGGGCACGTTCACAAGCGGCAAAGGATTTCCGAGGTCTTTGACGTTTGCCCTGCATACATCATGGGGAGCACCGAGCGTGTGAGCTTTAACGAGTGGGAGAATCCAACAGGCTTTATGGTGTTCGAGGATTTCAACTTTGCTAATCCTCGCTATGTTGGGGTGTCTTCCGCATCAATGCGTAAAGTGACTTTGGATGCAGGCTCGATCGCACCAACTGAGCTTAATAGGCTAATCGAGTCAACTATCCGGGAGAACGGCGGTGTAAGTCTTCTACAAGTCGATGTGAAGGCCGACGTTTCTGGTGACATCCTTGATGTCAAGCAGAACTGGCAGGACACTTTCACAGACTACACCATACTCGATGTGAACGTAACTCCCCACTCAACCGAAGCTGAAGTAATGCTTGAGAGTCTTGAGCTTTCTTCAGACACGATTCGAGAGTACTTTGAAAAGTCGGGCCTCACTAGCCAAGACGAACTACTTGACACTTGCATAAACCTTTTCGAAGAATTCGGAAGATGACACAGAAAACAGCATCCCCTGAATCACAGCCGACGATTCTTACAGACCCGAATACGGTGAAGAAATCCGGTTATCGGCTCCAGAGTGGATTCTCACGTGATCTAGCAAACTCAATGGAAGACAGCCTCCTTGGTGAAAATCGGATGCAATTGATGGAGCTCGCAGGAATTGATTTAATGGGGATGACCGAACCCTTTTTGGAAATAGGCCCCACATTCTTTTGCGAGGATGAGGGTCATTTTCCCATACTACTCACGGCACCCTACAGGTTTGAAAACATCTCCACATTCATTATCGTCGAACCGGATGCCGAGATGTTTCCTCAGCTTGTAGATGCGGCACAGGCAGTCGCCCCCGAACAAAGGGCGAAGCTTATCCTCATAAACGAGGAAGCCGACCACCTACACTGGACCGGCCGAGAAGGCTCCTTTGTCGGAATAGCCGACGAATCAGTACGCTTCGCCCGCGCAAGTAGCGTATTCCAAAAGGAGGTTATGAGCCAAGAGGCCTTTGTAAAGTCATTTCATGAAATCTCAAGGACGCTCATGCCGGGAGGAGTATTCTTTACACCGCTAAGCAGACTCGAATTTGCCGATCAAGGATGGGATTTCTTACCCCATCTTTTCAAACAATGCAATCTCGAGCCATTAGATGACGACAAACTCAGGATGAGATACCTCAGGAAAAAAGCTTAGTTGTCCCCTGATTTATCCTGTTTCTCATCAAATCCTGCCCCTAACGTATTCATTACATCTACAAAGTCCGGGAAAGTCACGGCTACGAACTCAACATTTCATGATGATGGTACTAACTCAAGTCTTTTATCTTTTCGTCGAAGAAATATCTACCCTCTACTCTTAAATTCCGGACGTCTCTAATCTTCTTTCTGATGAGGGTAGGATATCGACCATTCTCAAGTTCATTTAATATATCTCTCCCCCTCGGACAATCTAAGTCAACTATAATTTTCGTTTTATTGAGTAACTCTATCGGGTAATTCCTGCATATCTGCGGCTTAACTTTGTGGATTAGACAAATGTTGTCTGATAAGAATACGCACTTCTTCGGTGGTTTAACTCCTAATACCGGGAGATAAGGTTTTTCATGGAGGTGGTTTTTGACATCCTCCAAGTTGAATTCTATTTTATTCAAATGAGGTGTAATAACTAGTTTATTGATGTAATTCAGAATCATTGTTTTTTCACGGTCTGTTATCTCTGGTCCTGTGCAAACGAAAGATTTACAACATTTACCACATCTCAAACAAGTCCAGATGTTCATATCAATGATTATGCATGTGCCGACGTCTTACTTTTTACTTGACTAACTTGAGCTCCAAGATTTTTTAAATCCTTAAAGAAGTTAGGGTATGATTTCTCAACACATTTAGGGTTCTTTATAGTGGTCTTCCCTTTCGCACCTAATGCAGCAACAGCACAAGCCATGGCAATCCTATGGTCATTGTGGGGATCAATTATTGCACCTTTTAATTCCGGAACTCCATGCACAATTAAACCATCACGTTTTTCTTCGATATTAGCACCCATTTTGGTGAGTTCTTCCGTTATGGCACTTAACCTATCACTTTCTTTAACTCTAAGTTTTTCAGCTCCAGTAATTGTTGTCTTACCTTCAGCAAAACAACCCAGTGTTGCGCATATCGGGCCAAGGTCTGGTGTATCCTTTAAATTTATTCTTATGCCCTTCAATTTAGATTTTTTTGAGGATACACTTCTTTTTCCTAAATTAATTTTGGCACCCATTCTCTTTAGAATTTTTACAATCGCCCTATCACTTTGCTTTGATTTGGGATTCAAATTATCAACTTCAATATTACCACTTATTGCTCCAGCAGCTAACAAAAACGCACCTGATGAGTAATCTCCCTCAATAGTAAACTCTGTTGGGATATAATGTTGGTTTGGTTTAATCGTGAACTCATCTAATCCCTTTGAGGCCTTAATTTCTATTCCAAATCTTTTTAAAACATCCAGAGTTAGTTCTATGTACGGTTTTGACTCAGGATTTAAATTTTCAATCGTTAATGTTACTTTGGGAGCTCGTGGTAATACAAATAATAAGCCTGTTATAAATTGTGAACTAATGTCTCCAGGCATCCGTATTTTTCTTTTTCCAATGTGATTTATTTCTCCAATATTCTTTCTTGGGCGTGGATAAATGACAACAGCGTCTCTATTATCATCTATCTTCTCTATTTTACATTTAACTCCAAGTTCATTTAATACATCTAATAACGGTTCAATTGGTCTTTCTTTTAGGCGCCCTTTTCTCATAAAGAATATTGGATACTTGGTTTTTGTTACTGCGGCAATTGGAATAAGAAATCTTAATGATGAACCAGAATGTACCAGAGTTTTTATTTCCAGTATCTTATCATCCTCACAGACTTGCACTAATTTTTCACCAGTTAGGTTTTCCGTTCCCTCTACTATGAGTGTTCCATTTTGCTTTACTATTCTGGCACCTAGGGCTTCAATTGTCCGTTTTGTTTCCCTAATATCAGCAGACTCAAGCGGATTATGTATATGCGATACACCTGGAGCTAATGACGCGCATATTATTGCTCTGTGTGTGTAACTTTTGGATGATGGTGCAGTCACAGAACCAGTTATAGACGAGGGATTGATGGTAATAGATCCGCTCTTATTGGTGGTTGGGGGCATAAGTATCTCCTCAATTACTAATACGACAAATGAGGTTACGATAGCGATTCATAAACTATTAATATATTACAAAACTTGCTTAAAATTAGTTTAGAGTACTATTTAAGCTTATAGCAAGCTGGTTTCCTGTCGTTAAAGATATTGTTGTAGTCATTTAAGTCCTTGAATCTGGCGAGGGAAACGTCTATGTGGAAGACTTTTACGTCTTCCTTATCGGCCGAAGCCCGGTATAAAACTTCGCCCGTGGGGGACGTCACCTGCGACTGCCCTATAAACGAGTACTCCCCTTCCTGTCCGATTCTGTCAGCAGTAACGGCCCAAACCCCGTTTTCCAAGCACCGTGTCACCATGGCATCCGGGCAATATGGCATGATCAGGTTTGCGGGATGTGCTATCAAATCAGCCCCTAAAAGCGCTAGGGTTCTTGCGCTTTCCGGGAAAAACCAGTCGAAACACACCATGACACCAAGCTTTATCCCCCTCACGTCAAAGACCTTGAATTCATCTCCCGGCTCGAAGAACTCCTTCTCCCGACCGAAAAGGTGGACCTTTCGATAAACACCAACATAATCCTTGTCCACAACAACAGCCGAATTATAAACTTTACTCCCACTCTTCTCAGCAATTCCTGCGACAATGCAGGCGTCAATTTTTTTCGAAAGCGAAATCAAATCAGAAGTCGTAGGCCCATCGGGAACCTCTTCAGAAAGCCCATAAAGCTCTTTCTTACTTGAAAAAGCATACCCTGTACTGAATAACTCCGGCAAAACAATAAGGTCTGCACTCTCACCCTCAAGCATCCTTAAGATTTTCTCACAATTTTGCCGAGGCGAGTGGTGTCTTGGATTAAACTGGACGAATCCCACATTCATCGTGAAACAAGCTTTGCCGCAATCTCCGCGGCCATAGCCTTCTTTTTTTGGTGTTTAACCAGGAATTTCTCGACGAGTTCCGCGCAATTCTTCTTGTCTTCACCACAAAGCAGAGTCCCATTCCTGCACTCATGATAAATGTCTGAAAGAGCGATGTCATCATCGATTAGGTGATACAAATACATCGAGTAAATCATACATTCCTCAGGTACTCCACCCTTCCTCTTCTGCTCCTCAACAGTGGGTCTTCCCCCGGTTTTCGCGCGCATGATTTTTTTAGAAGCCTCCCTCGGATCGTCTGAGAGGGCGATAAAGCTTTTCGGATCGGATGAGCTCATCTTACCTCCTTGAAGTCCTTCCATGAACTTGTGGTATGTTGCGGCAGGGGGAACGCATTCAAGATCCCGCTTACCCCCCTGCCTTCCAGCGTTTAAACGCGAAGCAATATCTCGCGTAAGCCTTATGTGCGGGTCCTGGTCGGCGCCTACGGGAACAACCACTGGCCTTGCTCCTCCAAGCTCTGGAAGCTGAGGGTGGATTATGTCTGCAACCTGAGTGAGCACGGAAGTGATCTTTCCGGGGGTCAGCTCTCCGTATATGGCCTTAAGCTCGTTGAAGGTAACTCTTTTTGCGGCCATGTCCCGAAGCCTGTAGTATTTGGGCAGATAGTCTCTTTGAAACCAGAACGTAATGTTTTTAGGACTGAGTCCGAGGGCTAGATAATTTTCAAGGTACTCTTTCACCGCGATTTCCCGCGCCTTTTCAAAGGATACGTCTCGCATAAGGTATGATTCAACGTCTGCGGCACAAACAAATACTTCTGCGCCCTTATTTTGGAACCAGATGATTTCGTCTGCAACCATCTTATGGCCGAAATGAAACTTTCCTGAAGGCATAAGACCCGTCATAAGGGCGAAAGGCTTTTTATTTTCAATAGAATCTGAGATATTTCCAAAATCCCTGTGACCGAAAATAATCCCCCTTCTAATATAGCGGAGTTCATCGTATCTCACCCGGAATTTTTCCATAGACTCCATCCCAAACTCATCTAAAAGCATCTGATAATTTTCGAATCCGCCAATGTTCCAGGGATCTATCGTCTTTTTCATCCTAATCAATCCTGCTGGTCTTAGACTTGAAGCGCTCCCACATAAGATCCCACTCCGAATCCAAATCGACGTCAAAGCTGTTGGCAAGCTTGAGGGTCAAGTAAATCACGTCAGTAAGCTCCTGGGCAAGCTCACTCTTTTCGAAATCCTCTTTCTTGTATCCTTCAAACCGGGTTACATGACGCGCGACTTCCCCAAGTTCCTCCAGAATATGCAATACGATGTGTCCTGCCTGATCCTCACTCCAACCCAGCTTTTCATCATAAGTCTGCACCTGGCTTTGAAAATCTTTTAAGCTCATGTCTGGTTAAACTTATAGTATGGTTGAAATAAAACCCCCTAAACTCGAAGTTTCATGCGGCCTTACGACCTATAAATCAAAGTCTACAGGCATTGGGGGGGTCTTAAAGTTGACGCCCGAAGACTTTATCGTTGAGGAAGTGATCGCTTACGGTTCCATCGCATCACTGGAAGGCGAAACACGGGGAGAAGATACTCCATGCGAGTTCACCCACTTCACCCTCGTCAAGAAAAACTGGGATACCATGCGAGCTGTGAAAGAGATATCTCGCAGAGTAAAAGTCAGCCAGAAACGCTTTTCCTTTGCAGGCACAAAAGACAAGAATGCGATTACAAGCCAAAGAGTGTCAGCTCAAGGAGTTTCTATTTCCGACCTTGAGAGAGTATCTATCAAGGATTTAACCCTAAAGGAGTTTTCGTATTCGGATGAGCCTGTGCAATTGGGAGGCCTTTGGGGTAATAAATTCACCATAACTATTCGCGGAATCAACCATTCCCAAGGAGACATCAAGTTGCGTGTCACCGAAACAATGAGCGAGCTTTCCGGGGGTTTTCCGAGTTTTTTCGGGCTTCAAAGGTTTGGGGTTGTGCGCCCGATAACGCATCTGGTCGGGAAGAAAGTGGTTTTACGCGACTTTGAAGGTGCTGTTAAGACTTATTTGTGCGAGACGTTTCCCGGTGTCGAGGAGGAGGAGAAAAAAGCAAGGCAAGAGCTTGACAGTTCTTGGGACGTAAAGGAAGCCTTAAAGTCCTTCCCGAAGCGTCTGGGATACGAAAAAGCGATGCTCAATTTCCTTGTCGAGCACCCTTCCGACTTTAAGGGTGCATTATACTCGCTTCCAAGAAATCTTTCGATGATGTTCGTCCACGCCTACCAGTCATTCATCTTCAACAGGGCGCTATCTGACTACGTTGAGAAAGGTTACACCGCGGAACGCCTGCCTTTGGTCGGCTCGGACTCCCTCCTCGATGAAGTTTCCTCTCAAATACTTGAGGATGAGGGAGTGAAACCCTCTGATTTTACGACTTCTAAAGGCACTGTCCGTGACTGTTTCACACCAGTTTCCGAATTCAACATAATCGACGTAAGCTCTGATGAGCTAAATCCTGGAAAACAAAAGCTTACAGTATCCTTCAAACTGGAAAAAGGATGCTATGCGACCGTCTTTTTACGGGAAATAATCAAGGCGGAATACTGGTAGTATACGGTTTTAAAGGTTTGTACCTAATGTATTTCCCTATGGAGCTTCCGTGGACTGAGAAGTATCGGCCGAAGGATTTGTCGGAGATTATGGGGCAAGACAAGATTGTGGAGCGTCTTAAGGCGTATGCCGTGGAGAAATCCATGCCTCACCTACTTTTCGCAGGTCCTGCTGGCACTGGAAAGACGACCGCGGCCTTGGCCATGGCGACCGAGCTTTTCGGGGATATTAGCCACGACTGGCTTGAATTGAACGCAAGCGACGAGCGGGGAATCGACGTTGTGCGCGTGAAAATCAAGAACTTCGCAAGAACTCGCCCCATAAACGGAGACTTCAAGATAATCTTTCTGGACGAGGCAGACGCCCTTACAAACGACGCCCAAAACGCGCTTCGCCGGACCATGGAAAACTACACGCAAACCTGCCGCTTCATACTATCTTGCAACTACAGCTCGAAAATCATCGAACCCATCCAGTCTCGGTGCTCGATTTTCAGGTTCAAGCGCCTTAAAAAAGAGGATGTAGCCCGAAGGCTCAAGATAATACTCAAAAAGGAAGAAGTCTCGTTCACCGAAGACGGAATCGACGCCATACTATACGTCGCCGAAGGGGACATGCGTCATGCAGTAAACATCCTCCAGTCGAGTGCAGCACTCGGCGAAGTAGACGATAAAAACGTCTATTCAATCGCTTCTCAAGCACGACCCGAAGAAGTGAAAAACCTTTTAGGGCTTGCCTTGTCCGGAAAGTTTTTAGATGCGAGAAACCTTTTGGACAAGCTTTTGATCAACATGGGGCTTTCAGGCGAAGACATCCTCATCCAGATGAACCGGGAAGTCTTCAACCTGGAAGTCGACGACAAGATCAAGGTACGTATAATCGACCTTGTGGGAGAGGCGAACTTCACCCTCGTCGAGGGTGCGAACGAGCGTATTCAGCTTGAAGCTCTTCTCGCCCGCATCATGTCTCTTAAGACTTGATTCTAAATGTAAAATGAGCCGCCTGTTCGGAACTTCTGGAATTCGAAAACTACTTTACGAGCTTCCTCCCGAGTTTTGTGTGAACTTGGGCAAGGCACTAGGCTCCTACACAAAAGACAAGGTCGTGGCGATAGGCCGCGACACCCGGTCTTCAGGACCCTTAGTCGAAAGCTCCTTTATCTCGGGTGTTCTTTCAACAGGAAAAGATGTCGTTGAATTGGGTGTTGTTCCAACACCCACTGTCGGAGTTGCAACTTCAGAGTATGGTACCGGAATCATGGTTACAGCATCCCACAATCCCCCGGAATACAATGGTTTTAAGTTCTGGGACAAGTCAGGGGCCTTAAGACCTTCCGAGGAGGAGAAAGTCGAGAAAATCTTTTTTGAAAAGAATTTCCATGAAGGTGGATCCGGCTCCCTTCAGTCAAAGGATTATATTGAAAAACACATCGACCTCATATTAAACACGGTTGGAAGAGCCGACGGCGTGAGAGTGTTAATAGACTGTGCCGGTGGGGCTGGCTCGACAATCACCCCCATGTTATTGGATCGCATGGGATGTGTTGTAACTACGATTAATGATAACGTGGATGGTGTTTTCCCCCGGGATCTTGAACCCACCGCCGAAAACATGATTCAAACATGTGAAGTAGTACGGAAGGGCGATTTTGACATTGCCTTCGCACACGACGGCGACGCCGACCGGACTTGCGCTATCGACGGAAACGGGATTCTCGTGGAATGGGATTCCTTTCTGTCGGTTCTAGCTTTCGACCTTGACACGGTCGTGACGACCGTAGACGCCTCGATGCGCATTGACGATGTCGCGAAGAACGTTGTCAGAACTCGCGTGGGTGACGTCTGGGTGGCTGAGGAAATCCGTAAAAATAATGCGGACTTCGGGGGTGAGCCTTCAGGCACCTTCATCTTCCCGGACATACACATTTACCCGGACGGGATAGCGGCGGCTGCGAAAGCTGCAAGTCTTGTGGGAAGCGGACTCTTCTACCAGAGGCTTTCAGAAATAAAGTCTTATCCCATGACCCGGCTTAAAATCCCATGCGAAAACGAGAAGAAGGAAACCACTTTAACGAAACTTAAAGAAATAATCGACGAGGAGTACTCCGAAGTTGACGGAATCCGCATTTCCCGTGATAACTCCTGGACGCTCCTTCGCCCTTCAGGTACTGAACCCTACTTTAGAATCACTGCGGAAGGCCGAACAAGCCAAGACTTAGACGGTATAGTAGCTGATTCAAAGAAGTGGCTTGAAGCCGCAATGTCTTAAATCACTTATCTTGGAGATCGCTCACCCGGTTTCCGTCTAAGCTTTACGATTTCACCCCTCACAAAAAGCCTACAGTCCTCGGGTCTTCCGTCTCCAAACTCATCTATCATCTGGGTTGCCATGCGAGCTGCACCGCTTATTTTACCGAATCTTTGAGCAGGGCTAAGCGACCCCAGAAGCCCGTCGAAGGCATCTAAAAGCTCAGTCGCCGAATCCTCAAGTCCCATGGACAAGAGATTATTGACTAATGAAACCAGGCAGTCACCAGTTTCAATACCGTCTTCTCCAGGACGCAAGGACTCAACCTCTTTCGCCAAATCCCTACTCCTTTCGAAAAGCCTGCCATGGTGGTCTCCACCACCCTCCAGTCTGCTTGATTCCTTGTGCATCCTCAAATATCACACACTACTTGAATAACCCAATTGCCTTCTTTCTCCCCCACAAACATGTCGTGGTAAGTCACAGCCTTAACCTCAGACTCAACCTTATGCTTTGAAAAATCAAGCCAACCACCCTTAAGACGAGCGAAAAGAACGTACTCTCCCTTGTCCGAAATGGTTATCTCATTCACAAAACTCGCAACATAATGCTCTGTCTCAAAGAAAAAGATAAGCTCTGAAAGAAAATCATGAACCAAGACCTCCAAAGAACCCGCCGAGACCTCAAACTCCTTCTCAATCTTGGAACCCACGTCCTGGTCTCCCACAAAAGCATTAGACAACGCCAGAGCAGCATTCGAAAAAGCCACCTCCAAACTCTCACCAAACGCCCGGAACTTCAAATCCGCAGTATGCTCAAGGAATTCGAAAGACATCATTTTATATCTGTTATAAGGAAGAGCTCAGCCTTTCCAGCTAAATACTCAAATGATCTTCCCAATCCCATAGACTTGCTTGCCCAATTAATTAGTCCGGGGCTGGGGACTGAGACTTTCTTCCCGCAGGCCTCCGCGACCTTATCGAGGATTGTGTAATTTGAGATGACGATGCCACTTGATACTGGAACGCCTGATGAAAAATGCACATCAAGATTAAAAAAGGAGCCTTCTTCCGGCATGATTCTCAGAATACTTGGGGTTCTCGCATGAGAGAGCATGTTTTGGATGATGTCTCTTCGCTTGTCGGCATCGAAGTAGGGGAGCAGGTTTACTGCAACTTGCACATCAAAATCGTCTTCTATTGGGAATCCTTCAACTTGCGTTGCATCAGCCTTAACGAAGGTAATGCGCTCGTCTCCTCCGGAAACAAGCTCGTCGTTTGCCATAGCCTGCGATAGTCTCCCATATTCAGTCTCCCCTCTCTCGCAGACTTTAATAAGTGTTTCGTCCTTGGCGTAATTTGCAAGCTGCCTTGCAACTGTAATTGTCGGCCCGTCTATGTCAAATCCAACAACCTTCCTGGCTCCGCGGGCAGCTGCACATATCGCATACTGGCCCATCCCGCAACCCCAGATTAAAACGTCTTTCCCCTCGATGTCAACCCCAGAAAAAACCGTTTCACCTGACTCATCGATGAAAATGATACCTTCCCCGTCCTCACGCCTCGTGTTAGTATGGTAATCCAAAATCTCCCGCGGAGTCCAAACACGCTCGGAATCTCCCTCGGAAACGATTTGCTTGGGCATGTAACCTTATAGAAGCTAGAAAAAGAAAAATACTATAAATCTTTGTCGAGTACTGCGATTATGGGTGTTTTCACGTTGGTTTTTCCGCCCGTGGATTCCGCCAAGACTTTCTCGCAGACTAAACACTTGCTCGTCGATGCCGCGCAGCCGAATATTACCTGTTCGTTGCCGCAGTCGCCGCACCGGACTTTCAGAAATCGTGATTTAGTGTCTTTCATTTGCCTCCAACCTCCACTAGCTTTTTCGTCCGCGCGCTGTACCTGCGCTGATGCTTGATTCCACAGGTCGTGCACTTAAGAAGAAGTACCACGCGCTTTCCAATCTTGTGAACCTGCTTTTTAGGAGTCCTCGGGGATCCGCCGTAGCCTTTCTTGATCTCCTCGTACTTGCGCCTGCCGCGGTTCATGGTGCGCTCCTTGCCCTTGCGGTCGGCGCGGACTGCATGCTCCACGTGTCCTCCACACTTCTTGCAGAAGGTTTTAATCTTGTCTGGAAACTTCATGTTTTCGTTAAAACTAGACTATAATATACTGAATGATGCTTTATAAATTCTCGGTTTTTTCTGCTACACCGTTTTTCAAAAGGATTTCGGCGTTGTCTGCGGGAATCTCACCCACATCATCCTCCTTAAACGGACCATACATCTTAGAGTCCACACCAACAATCTCGGGAATAGGCTTTAAAAACCTTAATCTAACCATCTCCCCCCCAACATCAACAGCTTCTTCCTCGTGGTTTTCCTCAATAGTTACAGCCTGCTTGACATCCAAAATAGTCTTCTTGTACTCTACCATAAGCTTAGATGCCTGATTGAAGAAGGTAACTTCTGAAGGATTAATATTCGAAGGAGGGTCAGACTTGTCAGAAGCCCTCAAAGCGTGCAATACTATCTTATTCCTCCTGCGGATGACAATCTCCTCCAAAAGCTTTAAAATATGGCCTTTATGCTCCTCCTCAAGAGACTCGGAAAGAGATACAACCTGAGCGTAGAAGTCTGGTGGAATAATCTGAAGGGAAGGACTATTCTTCTCGTTCCGATAGATACTTTGCACATCTGCGAAAGACAACATTTTAAATCCTCAAAGATAGCTTGAACCTCCTTTACCGTATTCAGGTGCAATAATACTGTCTTTTTCAATACCCTTCCAAACGCTTCCATAGCGTTCCTGAAGCTGGTATTCAATAGGTTTCGCCTCCTCAATACTCTCTTTGACATGTCTCGGCTCAATCAATTTCGATCCTTCAAGAATGGCAAAATCACCTGCAAGTCGAACTACACCACCCAAATCCCTAAGCCTTAATGAGAGGGAATTTCGCGCATCATCCAAGGCAAGCGCCCTCTTAGCGGATTCCTCAATGACAAGGTCAATTGACTCCCGGGTTGCGTGAGGGATTTTCTTGTCTTTAACAATCTCTTGAGCTACGAACTGGACCAAGTAACCCCTGTTTAACTCACTGTCATCCATGTAAGTTTCAAGTAAAATCTCATAACCATTGCCGAGTATTCTTGACCTAAGCGGCGACAAAATATCCTGAACGTCTTTAATATTGCACGCACCTACGAATAGAAAATCGCATGGAACGTCTTCAACCTTGACCGAGGCTCCTGCAGACTGAGGATTCCTCCCAACTATCGGAAACTTCCTCTCCTGCATCGCCGTTAAAATAAAATTCTGAAGGTTTCCAAGGTGAGGCAACTCGTCAATAAACAAGACTCCCTCATGGGCTTCGTGTATAGACCCGGCGACGACCCTAAGATAAGCTGCAGTCCCAATCTCCGGGTGGCTGCCGTAAGGATCGTGGCGCACGTCACCTAAAAGCTCGGTTTCCGAGGCTGCTGTTGAGTGGACGAAAGTCTTCCTATTAAATGGTATTAAAGTCATCCTCAACTTTTGAGCGTTTATGTCAGGGCTTTCAATGGCGTAGTCGAAGACCTGGATTTTCTTCCCGTGTCTTTGATATGTCACATCAGTTTCCTGTCCCTTGTCTCCAAAGCAGGTGGTCTTAATCTTCTTCCTCTCTGTCAGGTGGTCAAACTTCCCTAACCCGCATTTCGGGCACTTTTTTTCCTGCGGCTCACTGAAGGCGCCGCATCTTGCGCACTTGTATCCTAAATGTTCTGAGACGAAAGAGGGGGCTTGGTTGGGTTCAATGATTTTTTCGTTGGGGGTGTCGGATACTACTTCAACTAGGGGCCTGTTTGGATTTTGTGGGTTATGGATTATATTGATTTGTTGTTTTGGTGGTGGTAAATGAGTTGCCAAGGCCTGGGCTAGCATGCTCTTTCCGACTCCTGGAGGCCCTACCAGAAGAAGGTTTCTCCTTTGGCGCATCGCAAGCTTTACTTTTTTCACTGCGTTAGGCTGTCCGATAACCTGGTCTAAAATATCTTTGGGAATCTTAATGTCTGCAGTCGTCTTTATTTCATCGAGCGGTTTGGGTGGAGCCGGTTTTTTCATCTCATAGTATTATTGTGGAGAATAATAATTAGAAGGTTGTTTTTAGAAAGCTTTTTAGAAGTAGTTTGATTGTGAGGGGGGTTTTATTGATATTTAGCTGTTGGGATCAACCCCACCCCAACAAACCCCCCTCGATAAGAAATTAGGTAATTATTAAAATAAAAATGAAATCAAAATTGTTTTGATAGAATTTCCTTTCTTTTATAGCTTTTAGAGGCGACTGAACCTACTTTTCAGCTTTCTTGACTGTTTTTCTTCGAAGCTTCTTTTTAACGGGTTCACTCTCAATCATCTCTTTTTCCTCCGGATTATTCCGCAGGAAGTAGATTCCAGTGCAAGAAAATGTTATGAGACATATTATGATTAGCGAGTTGATCATATTGATTTTAACTCCAACGGTAACGTTCAAAACGTATATTATCAGGACTACGAGCGCTATTGAAAGTCCTATTGCGAGTGCTATTCTTTCGATAAAATCTATTTCCTTATCATCTGGGAACAACGCCCATGTTGCAGCGTATCCTGGTATGAACATGACTAGGAAAAATCCAATGATTGCCCTGATTACTTCGAGTACTTCCATCTTTGCATTATTAATTCAAGTCCACTTTATAAATGTAGTCTCCTCCAGATGAATGGATTAAGTGCAAGAAGTTACAGGATATTTTCGGACCGAAGACGTAGCTCACACCGTATTTTTCTATAATTTCTTTTTTCCTTCCGCATCCAACATTAAAGAATGTGTTCACGTCATCTATTCTCTCCTGGGGAACCCTCAAAAATGTTCTCGGTTTGGCGACAATCTTTCTCTCAGCTATTGGAGTGAAAGCCTGGGAAACTTCTGGTTTTGTGATGAAGATCGCCCCCTCCGGAGTGCTTTCCTTCACCCAGTATAAAGGCTCTATTTCTCCTTCATCAATCACGTGATATAGTTTATCTGCATTTTTAAATGTTGAGTTAATCTGAAGGCTTAGAATATAGAAGACTAAAACGATTACAAACACGTCTAACACCACCTTGACTTTCATGTTTATTGCACTGGTTTTTATGAAGTTGAAGGCCTCTCGATAAAGATAGTATAGTCCCAGACCTGCAGAAAGTAGCAGTATCTCAGCGACGTAGAAGAATATCCTTCGATACGGGCTTAAAAAAACCTTGCCTGTGTGGTAAAATTGTACTGCAAGGGGAAGAAGGGATATCACAGCTACCGGCAGAATCCACTCCTTCCTGTTTTCCGAGGAGATGGCAGTATAAACTCCTAGTATGGCAAGTGATATCACGCCCCAACCTAAATACGCCGGGTATGAATACATGATTTTTATTCTGTAATCACTTCCAGTGAAAACGAGATACCTTGATAAAAACGATATTGGATTGGAAAGGAGCGATAATTTTATGTTAAATACAAAAAGCATTACAATAAACAATACGGATCCAACCACAGCCGCGAGGATGAATTTCTCTTTTTTCTCCCGTAAAATTTTATGATTCAAAATCAAATACAAACAAAAAACCGGTATTAAAGCCGTAACTGATGGGGGGTGGAATAATCCCACCACAATAAAAGTGGAAGTGAAAATGACATCAAATTCATTTAAAATTTTCTTTGAATCAAGGGCTCGTAAGAAAAGATACAGAAACATCGGGGCGAATGCGAGTCCCACACTTGAAGGCACGAAAAACCAGGGTCCCAGGAAGGTGACGTTGCTTTTTATGGTAACTGAAAATACCGCTGAAGTAAGCCCTGCAAACAAACTCCCCGTTAAATACCTTACAAGTACGAAAGCATTTAAAGCAAGGATGAATGAAATGATTGTCGGAATCACAACCCCGAATTTTTCAACCGGAAGGTCAGTGTGGTCAAGCAGTAATGCGGTGAACACGTGAAATCCAGACTCCTGATTCACCCAATAGCTCGTATAGGGTATTCCAATATAAGGGTTAACCTTCTTGATACTCTCAATCGACCCTGTTTTTGTAAGCTCCTTCCCTAAAGTAAGATGGTCCCACTCATCGGAATGAAATGGAAGATGGTATTTCTCATGTACTGTGTACGTTGTGGAGTATGCAACGTACCCTAAAACAATCAGTAAAAACCCTGTTTTAATCACTTCCTTCAAATCCATCTCGTACTTATTTTTCAGGGCGTATTCGTATATAACTTCGAAATGACTACAGTAACTGTTGTTTTCCCGGCATTAAACGAGGAGGGAGTAGTTGGGAAGACAATATCCCAGGTGCCTATAAAAAAAATAGAGGAACTAGGGGTCAAAGTCGAAATACTCGTCGTAGACAACGCCTCAGACGACAACACTTCCGGGGAAGCTAAAAAGGCAGGGGCAAGAGTTGTAGTAGAAGAGAAAAGAGGATACGGAAACGCGTATCAGAGAGGATTCAATGAGGCGTTGGGAGACATAATCGTGATGCTTGATGCAGATGGAACCTACCCTGCAGAAGAGATTCCACAATTTGTAAAACAAATTCTTGAAAATAAAGCTGATTTCGTAATCGGTTCACGTCTTAAAGGGAACATTCAACCGGGAGCCATGCCCGCACTACACAGATACGTTGGAAACCCGTTTCTCACGGGAGTCTTAAACCTGCTTTTCAAGGCGGGAATTTCAGACTCCCACTGTGGAATGCGCGCTTTCACAAAAGACGCTTTTCACAAGATGAATCTTAAGGCACCGGGAATGGAATTCGCGTCTGAGATGGTCATCGAAGCTGCCCGTAAAAAACTTAAGATTGTTGAAGTTCCCATTGAATACAGGGCTAGGGGAGGCGGCAAACCTAAACTAAGTTCTTTTGAGGATGGTTGGCGGCACTTAAGGTTTATGATGCTTTACAGTCCCGCAAGGCTTTTCACCATTCCAGGGATGCTCCTAACTTTTTTAGGCCTGTTAATAGTATTTCTACTTTCTCAGGGGCCGTTTAGCTTTGGAAGCCTAGTATTTTATATTCACCCAATGATTTTCGGCAACTTCCTGGTTTTGGTGGGTCTGCAAGTTCTTTTTTTAGGTGTTTTTTCAGGTGTTTATTCAGCTGCCAAGGGCATTACCGATCCTGATCGCGTTACTAGACTTGTCATGAAATACAGCAGTCTTGAACGTGAATTAATCTTAGGGTTTGGGCTTTTTGTTTTGGGTCTTCTCGCAGCCTCAAATATCGTGTATGTGTGGATTGAATCCGGTTTTGACAATCTTTTCGAGCTTCGTAATGCGATTGTCGCGTCGACTGTAATGTTTGTTGGTATACAGCTTATGTTTTCCGCCATTTTTCTTAGTCTCCTTCTTTTGGATAAGAGTGAGGATTTATGAGGTTTGCTTTTATTTCAGATGTATTATACCCTTATGTAAAGGGGGGTGCAGAAAAGCGCATTTGGGAAATTTCCACCCGCTTGGTGGGCAGGGGTCATGCCGTCGAAATCTATTGTATGAAGTACTGGGACGGTCCCAAAATCATAAAAAAAGAGGGGGTAATACTTCACGGTGTTTGCCCGGCCACATCCTTGTATACGGAATCTGGAAGGCGCAGGATCTTTGAAGCGCTTTACTTCTCCCTAAGACTTCTCATCCCTCTTCTTCGAGGAAAATATGACGTTTGCGACTGCAACCAGTTCCCGTTTTTCCCGCTTTTCACATCGAAGATTTGTTGCATCCTAAAAGGGAAGAAACTCTACTCTACCTGGCATGAAGTTTGGGGTAAATCCTATTGGAGAAAATACCTTGGAATGGCAGGCACTATCGGATTTATGATCGAAAAGATGTCAGTTAAATTACCCGACGGATTCATCTCGGTTTCAAAGAAAACTATGAAGGGTTTAGAATCCCTCGGAATTGAGGACTCCAAGATAAAAGTAATTCCGAATGGAATAAACCTGGAAAAATTTAATAAAGCAGAACCCGGAATTGAAAAATCAGACTTAATATTCGCTGGACGACTCATCCCCGAAAAAAACGTGGACTTGCTCATAAAAGCAGTGGCTTTGATCAAAGAGGATGTTTACTGTGTCATAGTAGGTGAGGGGCCTGAGAAGGAGAAACTAAAAAAACTTTCGGAAAGAATCGCTACTGGAAGAATCCAGTTTTTCGACTTTATGAGCTCATTAGATCTTGCATCCCTTATGAAATCCTCTAAAATCTTTGTCCTACCCTCAACGAGGGAAGGGTTTGGAATTGCAGTTTTAGAAGCTAACGCATGCGGACTGCCAGTACTCACAGTAATTCACGAGAAAAACGCAGCGCAAGAATTAATAAGCGACGGTGCAGTGGGATTACTTTGCAATCCTGATGAAAAGGATTTAGCGGAAAAAATAATTTACATGTTATCCCACCCAAAACAATTCAAGGTAGACGAGAAATCAAGATTCCTACTTCAATATGACTGGATGAACATCACAAGAAAAGTGGAATCATATTTTTATACTAATTGTATTATGAATAAACCATGAAGAGGGCTCTCGTTACCGGGCTTACCGGCCAAGACGGTTCATATCTTGCAAAGTTTTTATTGGATAAGGGATATGAAGTCTACGGAACTTATCGTAGGCTTTCCACCCCTAACTTCTGGAGGCTGCAATACCTTGGAATCTTCGAGAAAATAAAGCTTATTCCAGTCGAACTGGTTGATTCAGCTTCGATTATGGGGGCTTTAAAGATTTCAAAGCCTGATGAAGTCTATCATCTTGCAGCGCAAAGCTTTGTCGGCGCGTCTTTCGAACAGCCAATCGGAACTGCGAACGTGACAGGCCTTGGCGTTTCCCGAATTCTTGAGGCTATCCGCCTCACTGACGGAATCAAATTCTATCAGGCTTCCACGAGCGAGCTTTACGGTAGAGTGCACGAGACTCCTCAAAACGAGGAGACCTACTTTCACCCGCAAAGCCCTTACGCTTGCGCGAAGTTGTATGGCTATTGGATGACCCGGAATTACAGGGAAGCCTACAAGATGTTTGCAACTAATGGGATACTTTTCAACCACGAGTCGCCTCTTCGCGGGATTGAATTCGTCACCCGGAAAATATCTAATGCTGTGGCACAGATTTCACTCGGCCTTAAAAAGGATTTAAAGCTTGGAAACCTAGAAACTCAAAGGGATTGGGGTTATGCACCAGAGTATGTAGAATCTATGTGGCTTATGCTACAACAGAAGGAGCCTGGCGACTATGTTATAGCTACAAACGAGACTCACTCAGTTAAAGAATTCGCAGAGAAAGCCTTTAACGTGGCTGGACTCGACTGGCAGGACTACGTTAAAACCGACAAAAAATATTTAAGGCCCCTGGAAGTCGAGATTCTTCAAGGAGACTACTCTAAAGCA
>JBDRAY010000036.1:0-23775 GCA_043823295.1 Methanobacteriota archaeon
CGTAGATCAGTCCGGAAGATCATCCGCTTTGCATGCGGGAGGCCTCGGGTTCAAATCCCGACGGGTCCATCGCAACCTTTTTCTCTTTTCCAAAAGAGAAAAACGTTGACGAAAAAGAGAAAAGGTGAATTTGCCTTCGGCAAATTCGATGAGAACATTTCAAATTCACATTTTTCAACGTGAAATCAATGCAGTCTCTGGTTTGTAAAACCTGAGATGAAGTTTTGACTTTCCAATCCCGGGGCACGGGTGAGGGAGGAGATGAGAATATTGTACGTGAGGCATCTCGCTAAAGTAGAGTATGTAGGTTCAATACCACACAGGGGATGGCTTGGCTCGGAAGCCGATGAAGGACATGGCAAGCTGTGATAAGCCTTGGTGAGGCGCATGCAGCCTTAGACCCAAGGATGTCTGAATTGATCCCGACAGGGATCGGGTACGCGGGGAATTGAAACATCTTAGTACCCGCAGGAAAAGAAATCAACCGAGATTCGGTGAGTAAAGGCGATCGAAAACCGAATAGGGTAAACTGAATTCCAGCGGAAACGCTGGCAATATGTAGTGCGGATGCGCTAAGAGTCTTAGTCAGACAAGGTGAAGTCGCCTGGAACGGCGCGCAAAAAAGGGTGAAAGCCCCGTAATCGGAATCTGGAAAGATTTGGTGCATTCCCAAAGTAGCGCGCATTGGATATTGCGTGTAAACATCGGAGGCACATACTTCGAACCCTAAACACAATCCGAGACCGATAGTGCACTAGTACCGTGAGGGAAAGCTGAAAAGGAGCTGTAACAGGCTGTGAAAAGAACCTGAAACTGTGTGGTTATAGATCGATGCGGCTTAACGTCGCATCGTTCGTCTTGAAACACGAGGCAGGGAGTGTGTCTATGCGGTGAGGTTATCAAACCGCAGGGAAACCGAACGTCCGCAGCAGGCTAGTCCTGTGAGGGACGCGGTATGAAAGTGCCGTAAATCGTATGGGCACGACCTGAAACCAATCGATCTAACCCTGGGTAGGATGAAGCCCCACACCTGTGGGGTGGAAGTCCGGTACCGGTTCTAAGCTCAACTTGTTCGGGTAACCTGGGGATAGGAGTGAAATGCTAATCGAGTTTGGTGATAGCAGGTTCCTTTCGAAATGGTCCTCAGACCAGTCTGTCTGGAGGTAGATTGTGAGGTAGAGCACTGATTGGGTGTCCTGGAGGAGAGATCTTTCACCACCTTGTCAAACTCCGAACATGCAATCACCTGAGAAGGATGGAAACGGGGGCGCGGGGTAAGCTTGCGTCCCGAAAGGGAAACAACCCAGCTTGTGGTTAAGGTCCTTAAATGCATGCTAAGTGCGAGCAAAGGCGTCTTAGGCCTAAGACAGCGAGGAGGTTAGCTTAGAAGCAGCTATCCTGTAAGGAGTGCGTAACAGCCCACTCTCCGAGGCTTAGGGCCCTGAAAATGGACGGGGCTAAGCATGCTACCGATACCACAATGGATTCGGTAAGAATCGAATTATCAAGTAGAAAGGTGTCTTGCGGGAGTAGAAGCCCTTCTTTAAGGAAGGGTGGATCCTGCAGGAATAAGAATCCTGCCAGTAGTAACAGCAAAGCACGGTGAGAAACCGTGTCGCCTGAAGGGCCAGGGTTCCTCAACAATGTTTTTCAGTTGAGGGTTAGTCGATCCTAAAGCAGACCTAATTGGGTAAGTTGAAAGGGAAGCTGGTTAATATTCCAGCACCATGAAAGTACGTGGCAACACAAAGAGTGTTTTTCTGACTCTTCGAGATAGCTTGAGTGCAGCTGTCGCTGTATCTAAGCTTGCGAAGACTGTGGAGTGCTGTAACAGTGAGAAACAGTCGAAGCGGTGAATGGCCGTCGTAGGACGGTTCAGGCAAGTCTTGGAGACCGTGAAAACGAAAACACTTTGGATCTTTCATGACCGTACCAAGAACTGACACAGGTGCCCCTAGCTTAGTAGGCTCAGGCGTGACGAGGTTAACCCTGCTTAGGGAAGTCGGCAAATTAGCCCCGAAGCTTAGGTATAAGGGGGTGCCTGCCCTGAAAAGGGCAGGTTGCAATAACTAGGGAGTTCCGACTGTTTAATAAAAACGTAGGTCTCCGCGAAACCGTAAGGTCTTGTATGGAGGCTGCTACCTGCCCAGCGGTGGTATCTCAAACCCCGGTCCAACGGGGCCAAGGACCACTAAACGGCGGGGGTAACTATGACCCTCTTAAGGTAGCGTAATACCTTGCCGCTTAATTGGCGGCTTGCATGAATGGTATAACGAGATCTCCGCTGTCCCAAGCAGGGGCTCGGTGAACCTACAATTCCGGTGAATAGGCCGGAGACTTCCAGCGGGAAGCGAAGACCCCGTGGAGCTTTACAGCAACCTGTTGTTGGATTGCGATTAATGTTGCGCAGTGTAGGTGGGAGACGTTTGAGTTTGCGGTTTCGGCCGTGAGTTAGTCGAAAATTGAGACACCACCCAGGATTGATTACAATTCTTACCAACCTTTACCGGTTGGAACACCAGCAGGCGGGCTGTTCGGCTGGGGCGGTACACCGTTGAAAAGATATCGACGGTATCTAATAGTTGGCTCAGTCGGGACAGAAATCCGACGTAGAGGATAAGACCAAAAGCCAGCTTGACTGGATTTCGAATAACAAGTAATCCAGAGACGAAAGTCAAGTCTAGCGAACCCTGGTACCCCACATGTGGGGGTCCGGGCTGATGGAAAAGCTACCCCGGGGATAACTGAGTGGTGGCGGGCAAGAGTACATATCGACCCCGCCGCTTGCTACTTCGCTGTCGGCTCACTGCATCCTGGCCGTGCAGAAGCGGCCAAGGGTGGGGTTGTTCGCCCATTAAAGTGGTACGTGAGCTGGGTTTAGAACGTCGCGAGACAGTTTGGCGGCATCTACTGGAAGTGTTAATTTCCTGAGGGGAAGGATTGTCTAGTACGAGAGGAACGACGGCCCGCAGCCTCTGGTCGACCGGTTGTCTGACAAGGCATTGCCGGGTAGCTACGCTGCACGCTGATAAAGGCTGAAAGCATCTAAGCCTGAAGCAGCCCCCAAAAAGAGGAAATTCATGAGTTCCCGTAAAAGACGGGTTTGATAGGCGGGGGATGCACGCACGAAGGCTTCGGCCGACGTGTTCAGTCCACCCGAACTAAACACTCTACCAAAAACTTGCATACTCTCTGGCGACAAGATGACCTCACGTACGAAAAACTCTTTTTTTATTCTTTTTTTGTGGAAGATGTATTTAGGAAGGCTGTAGGCTCCACAATTACTCGTTGCAAGTGTGACATTTTTTTCAAAGTTTTTTCAGCATTATGGTTAGTGCGTCTTCGAAGCCTTTTTCTTGGTAGAGTTTGCGGGCTGGATTCTTGTTTACGGTGACTACCCGCGCGTACGGACAGTTTTTCTTTTTAAGCCAGGCGAATGCTTGGTCGACGAGTATGCCTCCGACTCCCCGGTTTCGAAAGTCTGGGTGCACCCACACGTGGTCGATGATTCCGCGAGAATGAGTTGGGTAGACGTCGCTTTTGAAATCTTCGACGGCTGCGTAAGCAAAACCCCTAATCTCTCCACCTTCTTCAGCAGCGAGGAATTGCCCTTTAGGATTCGAAATCTTTTCGGCAATTAACTCCCTAATCTCCCCTACTGGTTTCTTATCGACACGAAACGGCTTGACAAAGTCCGGCTGGAATTGGGTAAGCTCGTCCTTAAACTCGATGAAAAGGGATGTAATGACTTCAATGTCGCCTGAAACTGCAGTGCGGTATTCCATCACCAATTTATTCGATTTCCTCTTTTTTATACCAGTTTCCCCTGATAAACTCACAATTACTCGTTGCGCAAGTGAACTGACAGTGTCAGTTCCAAGATGCCCTCACAAACGAAAATTCTTTTTTTCTTTAGTGTCACATGTCTGTGGTGAGATAGCCCATTTCTCTAAGTCGTATTTCTGCAGGTAAGAGATTTAAGTCCATTGCGTGTGTTTCTTCCTCAGTAGCACCTTCTCCCATTCGGTGCTCCATCCAAGTCTGGATTAATCTTACGTCCACTCCAGTTTCCTCGGCTACTCTGTCTACGGTTTCATAAAACTCTTTGGGTGACTGGTTAAGCCACAGCTCGCTGTGGGGATCCGAGCCTGTTACCTGCATCCGATTCGGTTGGTCCCACAGGTCATCAACTATCATGTCTCTGGCTGAGCTACCCCTGCCTTTCTCTCCTTCGTTGAATGCGAAGTTACAGTAGAAATTATTTAAGTAACCATCGACGACGACTCCGTACGACGTGTCCCTTCCGACAAGTTGACGTAACTCCGCCAAGCTTTTTGGAATAGGTCCCCTCACCTGAGGTTGACTTTTTCCGGCGATAGTAGGGCAGAATACCTCTTTCAACGCTCTTTCTTCAAACGATAACTCCCTTGTCTTGTTCATTTTTATGGCGGCAGCCTGTTTTTTTTGTAGTATTCTATCATGTCTGGGAGTTTTTGTTTGTCGTCTTTCACTTCCAGGACCATGTACTTATCGTTTGATAGTAGTTGCTCCAACTCCTCCCACTGTTTGAAGTTGCTCCTCGTTACAGGCCGGTGTTGGTCTTCCCTCCCATTGTTTCCATGAAGTTGGAAGCAGGTTATTGGATACTGCAGGCTCGCATAGTCTTGAACGCTCATTTCAGACAGGTTCATGTGTCCCGTGTCGAGGCATAGTTCATCGTCTTTCCGAAAGTCGAAGAGACTGAAGTGTTCGATCTCGTAACCCAACTCCTCCCAATTAATTCCAGGGGGATACACGTTCTCCAAGACGAACGTAACATCAGTCATCTCTTTTATCCTCTCGTAGAAAGGCTTCGAATTATTTATCGCCTCCTCCTTCGTAAACGTCGGGTAATTACCTTCCGGATTCACGTAAGTCGACAAATGCAATATGACCTTCGGAATGAGCCTTTCAGACTTGATCAAGTTCTGGATAACGTCTAAAGCCTGAAACATTCCTTCATGGGCTGCGGGATTCGCCGCCGTATAAAAGATGTCGCCGTCAGGCCGCGGGTGAACGAGCAAATCCAGGTCATAGCGGTCTTTAAGCTCCAGAGCCTGGGAAATCTTCCCCTCATCTAGGAAGAAGTCGTATGGAGGGCTCAACTGCATGAAATCAACTCCGAGATAGGACCAGAAGGAAAATTCTTCATCAGTCGCATGCCGAGTCGTACCGCCAATCATATTTTCATTATTTGGTATTTTACTATTAATATTGTCCTTTTAAGCTCGTTTTCCCCTATTTAATTTTGGGTAGCGGTTTAGTGGGCTTCGGAAACTTGGTTTTGTTGAGGGTCATCAAGCGTTTTGCGCGAAGATGGCCCATTTGATGAAACTTTATTAAAGTTTCTGAGGAAGTTCCGTCCACTCTAACTTAAACTGTGATGAGGGCGAGAGCCTTCGGGCGGCGTTACAGAGACGAGAAGCCCGTGTTTCATTCGACCGATGAGGCTAGTCCGATGGGAGAAACGCGGGGTGTTTGAAACGGACAGTTCCGCCCCACGGGGAGTGCAACACGTTTAAACCGTGGCGTAGAAGAATGCCCTAAATGGCAAATGCGTGAATTATTCCGCAATAAAAGCCGACAAAAGGCGGGCTACAAACCGCAACCCACACAACCTTTCTCTTTCTTTTCGAGCTTTTAGAAACATCAAGTTGCAAAGCAACTTGTGCACCAAAACAGCTAGGCTGTTTTGAGTGAAGCTCGACCAAAAATTATTCATTCAGAAACGTTGACGAAAGAGAAAGAAACATTTTGTTTTATTAACCTTTTCTTCCTCTTTTTTTTTTTATTCTACTCCCTCCCTGCAGGTGGTGAGTATGAACGCACCTTTTTTATAGTAGTCTGCTATATTTTTTAGACTGAAGATGATTGTGATGAAGTTTGGCGGGTCGTCTGTGGGAGACGGGCCTAGGATAGTTAACGTTGCGGGGATAGTTAAAGACACGAAGAAACCGAAAATAGTGGTAGTTTCAGCGCTTGGTGGGGTGACGGACAAGCTCGTCAACATCGCAACCAAGGTTGTGGACTTGCCCACACTCGTAGTCGAAAAAGAAGTGGACTTGTTCTACCGCGACATACTCATCCAACACAGAGAAGCGCTTGAAGACGCCGTACCCGACCGAAGAGTCCTAAGTGAACTACTCCCCAAGATAATCGAGCTTTTAGACCAGCTCCGCATCGGACTTTTAGGAGTAGGCTATCTTGAGGATCTCTCCCCACGCTCTATGGATTACATTACTTCTTTCGGGGAGCGGCTTTCAGTCTTGATTGTTGAGGGTGCTCTCCGCTCTATGGGTGTGAACGCTGTATCTCTTACTGGTCATGAGGCTGGGATGATCACGGATTCTAATTTTGGGTCGGCAAGGCCCATCCACTCAAAGTCTAGGGCTAAGGCTAAAAGAGTTTTAATTCCACTGCTTAAGGCGGGTAAGACTCCGGTCGTTACTGGTTTCGTGTCAGGTAACGAGAACGCCAAGATAACGACGTTGGGTAGGGGTGGCTCAGATTACACTGCCTCTCTTTTAGGGAATTACTTGTCTTCTAAGGAGGTTCAGATTTGGACTGACGTGGAAGGCATTATGACGACTGACCCTCGAATTGTCAGGGAAGCCAAACCAATTGAAACACTTTCTTACGTTGAAGCTATGGATCTCGCCTACTTCGGAGCCAAGGTAATTCACTCTAAGATGATTGAGCCTGCCATGGTCGCAGGCATTCCAGTTTGGGTGAAAAACTCGTTTAAACCCGAATCCAAGGGCACTTTAATCGTAAGGGATCAAAAGAGGATAAAGTCTGTAATCAAGTCCGTGACGATAAAAAATGATGTTGCATTGCTCACAGTGCAGGGTGTTGGCATGGCAGAGACCCCGAACATTGCGGGAAGGATCTTTTCGATTCTGGGTGGAAACAGCATTAACATACCCATGATTTCGGGGTCGTCCGAGTCTAATCTTTCATTCATCGTAAATCAAGGCGACCTTGAGAAGGCGGTAGATTTGATTAAAAATGAAATTGAGGATGACGGATTCAGGGGTGTGAACATCAAGGAAAATGTGAGCGTCATAACCGTTGTGGGGGCTGGGATGGCCGGGACTAAGGGGATTGCTGCGAAAGTCTTCTCAACGATTTCCAAGGCTAACGTCAACATCATCATGATAGCACAAGGCTCTTCTGAAGTGAATATTTCATTCGTAGTCAAGGATTCTGATTCAAAGAAGGCTGTGAAGGCTTTGCACAAGAGATTCATAAAATGAAGAAGTCTCTTGTTTCGGAAGTAGCAAGTCTCTTTTCAAGAAACGGGTTTCAAGTCGTCTCCTGCGACGGCATGCAATCAAGCTTTGATGTTCTGGCAAAGTCGGAGGATACACTTTTTCTTGTGAAAGTACTTTCAAACATTGAGGGATTAACACCCGAAAAATCAAATGAGCTGAAAAAAGTATCGTCTGTCCTTGATGCCACTGCCCTGATTGTGGGTGAGCGGATCAAGTCTACAAACCTCGAGCTTGGAGTATTATACGAGAGGTATGGTTTACACGTAGTCTCTCCTAAGACGCTTAAGAATCTTCTCGTCGATGAGGCGCCGAAGACTTATGCTATTCGTGGTAATTACTGTGTGCGGTTGAATCCGAAGCGTCTAGCACAGATCCGATCTGAAAGTGGTCTTACTCAGGATGCCTTGGCCAAGCGTTTGGGTGTTTCAAAGCAGAGTGTTTACCGGTATGAGCGTGATGGGAGGGTTTCAAGTTTTATTGCGAAGAGTATTGTGGAGTTTTTCGGGGAGGACGAGGATTTGTTTCTGGCAAGTGATTTATTCAATCCAAATTTCAGTGGGGGTGATTTCGAGTTTCACGGCTACGTGAGTGATATGAAACGTCAAGCCCTCGAGTTTTTCAGGGAAATCGGATTTGAAGCTTCCCTTACTAAGGCGCCGTTCGACATCGTCCTTAAGGGCGAGGAGATGATTTTTACTGCAGTATCTAATGATTGGCGAAGGCTAAGGCACAGGATCGAGGTATTGGAAGACATCTCCGATACTGTGGGCGGGCTTGAGGTCTGCATTACCGAGCGGACGAAAAGTGTCGGCGGTTCTGTCTTAAAGCCCGAGGATCTTTCAGGGATTAAGACTTGCAGGGAATTCATTCGGATGCTTTCTTAGGGGTCCCACGTGAAGCCGCAGTCAGGGCAAAAGGTCTTGTCATCTCTCGTTCTCGGATACTTTCTGCACTGGGGAGGCCTGATGGTGTAGATAAAGCAGGTGTTCTTCTTCGATAGGAAAAGGCATTTGAATGGTAGCCTGCAGCAGCCGCCGCACAACCTGCACTCACCTACCCTGTCTTTTTCCACTGGCAGCAGTGATTCCCGGCTCCGCTTTATTTTATTAATCATCTAAGCTCATATTTATTGGATTGTAAGTAATTTATCATGAGAAAACCGTCCATCATATTCGAGGGTAAGGTATACTCGACTATATCGACCCTGCTTGCGGCTTTAGCCTACCAATACAACCAGCTGGTAAGCCTTATCCTCGTTTCGTTTGCGGGTTTTCTACTCTACTTCTTCAGGGACCCGCAGAGGAACATCCCCTCAGACCCGAATCTCGTGTTGTCTCCAGCTGACGGCCGAGTGACCAAAATCGATGAAGTGGAATACGAATTCATCGGAGGGCGGGGGAAGCTTGTGAGCATATTCCTCTCCCCTTTTGACGTGCATGTGAACAGGTCTCCAATTGAGGGCAGGATTGATTTCATGGAATACTCCCGGGGCAGGAAGTATCCTGCATTCCTTACTAAGGCTTCGGACAGAAACGAGTCTAATCTGATCGGGATAGACGGCGGGCAGACGAAGGTAATGGTCAAGCAGATTGCGGGGCAATTCGCGCGCAGGATAGTGACTTGGGTCTTCCAGGGAGACTCCGTTGGAATGGGAGGAAAGCTCGGGATGATACGATTCGGCTCGCGAACCGAATTGTTCGTCCCGGAAACCGTCGACGTCCAAGTGTCTGTCGGAGACAAGGTGAGGGCCGGTGAATCGATCATCGGCATAATCAAAAGATGAACGGGAAGAGGCTTCCCACGATACCAGACTCCATCACACTTCTAAATCTGCTTTTAGGGTTTATGGCGATACTCTTCATCCTTGAGGACAAGCCCACGCAAGCAGCCTCCATGATTCTCCTTGCGGTCTTGGCCGACATCTTCGACGGATTCCTTGCCAGAAGAAACGGCTCTGTATCCCGGTTCGGAAGGGAACTGGATTCGCTCGCAGACCTTGTATCATTCGGAGTCGCCCCCGGAGTCATACTCTACACGCTATTCACTCACCCAAAGCTTGCAGTATTTTCGGCGATAATCCCTGTATGCGGGGCGCTAAGGCTTGCGAGATTCAACGTGATGGACGACAAAAGCGGGTTTACTGGTCTTCCCATCCCCGCGGCGGGCGGCTTCATCGCGTCCCTGGTTTTTCTGGGCGTGAGCTTAAACCAGTTTCTGCTTGTAGCCTTGACGGTCATGCTTTCGGCTTTGATGGTGAGTGAGATAAGATACTTCAAGTACTCTTCCAAGGGCGGCTCTAAACCATTTATGGTCTATCTTCTTGCGATTTCCACGGTCATCGGACTGGTGGATGAGAGAATGCTTGTGCTGCCTTTTATAATCTACACTCTTTCTGGTTTGTCTGGGCTTAACCAGTGACTTGGATTCTGTAAGCTGCAATATTTTCGTCTTCATAGATAGGATTCATCTCTCCCACAATCTCCTTTACTATAACCTCGACTTTTGGAAGTGTTGATTCATCTGAGTATGGGAAAGTCCGGATAAAATCTTTGTGGACTATGATGTATTGTATGTCATACCCTCTGAGTGATTCGATTGAAGGCTCACCAACACAATCCTGCTTCCGGCTTCCTGAGAAAGCGTTTCTAAGCTCGCAGAAGGGGGAGTTTTCGTCTATGAATTCAAGAACAGATGGGGGGTGGCGTTCAACGTATCCTCCAATAATCTTTTTCCCGTGATAGGTTTGATAATACTGGATTTGAGGCATCGAGTAGGTTAAAGTCCCGTTTTCAATGTGGTATATTACGGGCGGAATCGGGACTTCAAGAATGGCAAAGTCTCCAGGATTATCTTTTATAATATCATAGACTTTTGGTAAACTCGCATCAGTTAGGCTTATTGGCTGAAGTAGGAATTCGAAAAATACTAAGGCCACGACTACTGAAGACAATAATTTACGTTGGCCGGTTTTTTCATAAAGATTCGCAAATCCCAACGCAAATAGTATGCTAAGCGCAACCGTGAAAACCGCGTAAAACCTGTATGGAGTCCTAAATATTGTCCCTCCAGGGGCGAAAAAAAGCAAGAGATATGGTGTTGGGAACTCGCACGTGCTTTCGAATAACTTGACGACCGGGCCTAGGGACAGGCTGTAAAATAATATTGCTGTGAAAATCCAAAAGCTTAAAACTTTATCCCTTACTAGAAACAATACTGTAATAGTCAGCGCAATTAAGATGATGGTTTGAGAGTAGCAGAACAAGTTTCCACCATAATATTGCTTAAGCCCAACGTAAAGAAAGATAAAGTAAATAATACCTGCAATGGCGATCAACTTGAATTGATTCCTAAGATAAATTTTAACCAACTCAGCCTTCCCGGTAATCCAAGGGAGAATCTTTTTCTCAGAATATACGAAAAAAAGAGCCAGTAAGATTACGGTGTAACCTACGGGAATGATGTTTCTGGTTTTATATCCGATTATGGGGGATGCGAGAATGCTCGCCCCGTCTGCAGAATATGTTGCAGAGGTTCCCATCAAAAACCCTATGGGATAGTTCATGTAATCTGATCGTGCATACTCGCTTGCTAGTGGATAGATGAATGGGAGAGTGATTAAAAGTCCTAGAATCGTTGCGATATAAACCCCGTTCAGGGAGAATTGAACTTTCGCCGAGTTAAAAAATTTGTGATAGGCGATATAGACTACGGTGAAAATCAATACCATTCCCATGTACTGCCAGGAAGACAAGTTCGTCAAAGCAAGGAAAATTCCGGCAAAAAGAATGTTGGTTTTCCCACCCTCCTTGTGTGATCTTATGAGGTAGAGAAGGTAGAATGGAATCCATTGCGTGGCGATAAGATTCAGGTGGCCTACATTAACCTCAATCAACCGGTATGGATTGAATGCATACACTACTCCAGCGAGGAAGGAGCCTAACTCTGATCCGGAGACATGTTTTGCTAGAAGATACATTCCCAGGCCAGACAAAATGAATGATGAGAGGACAAGGATGTTGTATGTTGCTGGGAGACTGTAGACTTGTTGGAGTAGAATCCCAATGAAAGTGTTATAGAATGTTAACGCCCGTATTGCAAGGGATACTCCCTGCGGGTGGAATAAGTGTTGTGTGTAAAACAGGCTCACACCTTTTGTGAGGACTGCTTTCTTAACCCACCAAAGAGTCCAAGTGAACAATCCAATCTCCCCTGATCCGATGAATTTTTCGTTCAACTCTAGGACGGCCGGGTATGTAATGAACACTGTGAGTAAGGCGTAAGCTGCGGTCACAAACAGTACTCTCTTCTTATTCATCTTTATTTATTTTACGCACCGTGCATAATATCTGTTATGCGCCCACCTCTGCTTCTAATAATACTGGTTATTGCGTTAATTCTGAGGGCTCCCATGCTAAATACCGTCCCAGCTTGGCATTGGGATGAGGGTGCAATGCTATCTCTCGCTTCTAATCTTCTGGAAGGAAAGATCCAATTATTCGCCTTAAAATACCCGTTTGTTCCACACCCGCCTTTGTATATTCTGCTGGCATCATTTTTCGTTTCAATATTGGGGGAGAGCATTTTATCCTTAAGGGTCTTGACGATTCTCCTTGGGGTTTGCACGACGATAATACTTTATGTTACTGGGAGGGGGGCATTCGACATGAAGGTGGGTTTTCTCGCAGCACTATTTTATGCGATTCATCCTGCGGCAATCTTTTGGAATAGGACTGGAATCTCAAACAACCTGGTAGTACTGCTTTCCGTTTCGTCTCTATACTTCATGGTAAAGTTCATTCGAGGGAAAGAGCTTTTTCCCCTTTACTGGGGCTCTTTTCTTTCTGGTCTCGCCTTAATTTCTGGCGTGTTTGGCTTTGCATCTATGGTGGCTGTATACTTGATAACTTCCCGTTTTTCTAAAAACAAGCTTCCCGCCTCAATTGCTTTAAGCTTAATCCCACTGCTGGTCTATGCGGGTTTTATGCTTTATCTTATGCCGCAAGCGTTCGTTGACGACATACATTACCATCTTAATCGAACCCTTGTGGGTGATGATTCTGTCAGAGTGAAAATCACCTTTCTAGTAATAGTGGCTTCGGCTGCACTTATCCATTCCTGCCGGAGCATTCTAAAGGCATTAAGGCTGTTTTTCCCTCGAGTAGACTTTTTTGTGTATATTTTTTCGAGTTTGGTTTTATTCCATTTTTTCGGATTGAGTCAGAACCTGGTTGGGACGTATGGGTTAGACTACTTCATTATTTTCTCGCTTATTGGATTAGTCTATCCGACAATTTTTCTAATACAAGAGGATAATACACGGTTTGTTTTCTTAGCTTACATTGTATCTTCAATCCTCGGTCTTTTAATTCTTAAAAGGTCAGATCACATGACAATGATTATATATCCTTACTTGGCGTTGGGTATGGCCAATCTTGCAAAAAAAATTTATTCTGGGTTGAATTCAGAAAAGATATTTACGCCGTTAATGATATCTGTTTTAATCTTTCACCCGTTATTTTTATGCACCTTTCAGGACATTCATTCCTTCTTTCGTTTTCAGAAGAACCGTGATGAACTCGAATCCGTAAATGAGGTGGTAGACTACTTAAACGAGCGGACTTGTGAAACTGATTTAGTGTTTACTTACAGTTGGATGACTCACCTTCTTGTGGCGGAATCCGGTATTATTATTCAGGGTTTAGCCTTTGATGGGGTTGAGGTTTCATATTACCCTCCCGACTATTCGAATGATCGTTGGGCTTATAATGCTTCCCTTTCCAAGGCGAAGTATATTGTTGTTTCTGATGAATCGTTAAGAGAAGTTGAAGCTGCTTGGGAGGAATCAAGTTATCTTACTGATGAACTTGCCTTAAGGACTGTGGATTATGTGGGTGGGTTTGGAGTCTATGGCCCTCGAAGATGATATTTATGTTTTAGCGGGCTTAATAATCTTTCATGCGATTTCGAAATTTGCTGGTAATCTTTTTCTTAACGGTGTTTTTTCGTGTTCCAAATCTCAGTGAAATCCCAAGGTGGGATTGGGATGAGGGCGCTAATCTCGATATGACTTTGCATCTCATGGAAGGCAGGGCTCAGTGGTTTGCCTTACGGTTTCCTTACGTTCCGCACCCTCCTTTGTTTTTCATTGTTTCATCCCTTTTTATAAAATTTTTAGGACCGTCGATTTTAACGCTTCGAATGCTTGCTGTGACACTTTCAGTTGCGACGACAATTTTAATCTACTGTTTGGGAGTTAAACTTTTTGATGAGAGAACGGGTTTTCTGGCAGGGGTTTTATATGCCGTATATCCGGTAGCGGTTTACTGGGGAAGAATGGGTTTGGCAAACAACCTTCTTGTCTTTCTATCAGTGTCTTCAATGTATTTATTCCAAAGCTTTCTCGAAAGAAGGGATTATCGCCTGCTTTACTCTTCGGCTTTGTTGGCGGGATTGTGTTTTGTGACGGGTTTTGCAGGATTGTCTGCAATACTTGCAGTCCTGTTTTTAACCTTCAAGTATGCCCGGGAAAAAATACTTTTTAACGTGGTTTACTCTGTCGCTGCACCCGTATCATTCATCTTGTATGAACTTTATTCGATGCCCGTTTTTTTCATAACTGAAGTCTTGTTCCAGCTTGAACGGTTCAACTTGACATTTAAGAAGCTGGCTTTAGCATTGATTGCGGTTTTTTTAATCTACTTGCTTAGAAGGTTTTTCAAGACAATTGGTGACTCGATGAGGAGTGCGATGACTGAAATCCCCCTTTTAGGGTTGATTTTCATGTCCCTTTTCGCCCTTTTTATGCTTCCCCTCTCTGACAGTGGATATCATCTTGCTTTTTCGGATTACTTGACATACGTTTTTTCCCTTGGTTTTGCGGTGAAGCCTCTCTTCTTCGTTGAAAGCGGGGAAAAGAAAAATCTTGTATTATCCTACTTTTTCTTTTATTTCATGTTTTTACTCGCAGTTGATAGAGCCGACCACATGTCGATGGTGTCGTATCCTTACCTTCCATTACTGGCATCCAGCTTTTTTTTGAAATTGTTTGGGGATGTTAAGTCATTCTTTTCGGGGAGGATGGTCCGTTATGCTGCTTTGAGTGCTTGTATCCTGGTTTTCCATCCCGTCTTTATTTCGGCTTCGCATTCCGCGGGTATCGCTTTTGGCTTGACTGTTGTGAGGCAGGACGTTCCCTCTGTTTTAAGTGTTGTGGAGTATGTTGGAAGTATGGTTTCCGAGGATTCGGTGGTTTTAGGTTACAGTTGGATGACTCACCTCATTGATTCAAAATTTTGTGTTGTAGGCCAATCCGCAGCTTATGATGGTCATGAAGTGGTATATTATTCTGGGGATTATTCTGATTTGCGGTGGGCTTTCAACTGCAGTTTTCGGAATGCGGACTTGATTGTTTTGACTGACGGCTCTGTCGGAGTAATGGAAGCTTATCCCGGGTTCAGTGAATTGTTGGATGGGATTTCCACTTGGGAGAAGGTTTATGTTAGCGTGTTTGGAGTCTATCATAACCCTGAAAAACATTTTTTAAGGAATTGATTGTATTAATTACCATGAGGTTTTTTTCCCCGGCAAAAAGTATTTTTAAAATAGTAAGAATCACCTTCATAATACTATACTTCTCTGGTCTCTCCCAAGGCCTAGATTCATTAGAACTTATGAGTCCTTTCCATGACGCTATATGTGCTTTCATCTGTGTTTTCGTAAAAGCAATACCCGCTCTTGCTGTTACGATGATAGTTGTGGCAGGTGTTTTATGGGTTTACTCTCAAGATGATGCGGCAAAGAGAAACCAGGCTAAAACATGGGTTTTGCACGCGCTCATAGGGGCTATTATTGCCACAGTTGCTTATTTCCTTGCAATAGCAATTAGTCCTGGAGGAATTGTATTCCCTTGTCCAAATAATGATGGTTGTTGGCCTTGGCCATAAAAAAATGAATAAACAAAAAATGATGAAAAAAATATTGTCTTTCACTATAATCTTTTTGGCGTTAGGACATCCGGTTTCAGCATCACTTCAGGATACGATCGGTGACACTTTTTGGGGCATTCTTTGTGCCATCGCCGGCGCCATATATGAGATTTCCGCATTACTTGCAATCCTCGTAATTCTTGCAGCCGCAGCACTTTGGGTTTACTCAAAAGATGATGCGAGCAAGAGAAACGAGGCAAAAACCTGGATTATACACGCCCTAATCGGCCTTGTGATAATCGTCATCGCCGGAAACTTGATAGTCGGGATTAAGGCAGGTGGGTCCTCAATAGATCCGACCTGGATGTGCGCTCCGTGGTTGGGCGGCTCTTAAGTCAATTTATCCCTAAAAAAATAACATTTTTAAGTCGCGAGCCCGATAAAATAATATGAAAGTTAGGAAAATTTTTTTACTCAGCATCATCTTCATGTTATTCCTTTCCCTTACCGTTTCCGCAGATTCATTGGGGCGGAAGATCGGAAACGTATTCGTCGACATTTTATGTGAGATGTGGTGTGCTTTTAAAGTCATTGTGCCTGCAATCGCGGTTTTGGTGATTGCGTTGGCGGGAGCGCTCTGGCTTTACTCTCAGGATGATGCCGCGAAAAGAAATACCGCTAAAACATGGATTATTCACGCAATAATTGGCCTTATTATCGCAGGCTTGGCGTATACGATATCTTGGGCATTATTTCCACCAGGTCACGGAATTGGCTGTGCTGGTTGTTGACCTGTAATTTAAAATGTTAATGAAATCAATAAATAAAAAACTGGCATTGAGTGCCTTGGTCTGCCTGGTTTTATTAAGTATTACATGCACTGCACAACTTTCTGTACAGATTTATAACGCTTTTGCAGTTATCATCTGCGCGATAGCCGAGGCCTTATGGTTGATTGCACCCCAGCTTGTGACTGTGATTATTATCCTAGCCGCAGCTGTTTGGGTTTATTCGAGAGATGACGCCGGGCTTAGAAATCAGGCTAGAACCTGGATTATTCACGCCATAATCGGCTCAATTATCCTGGTTGTCGCTTATTCGATTGTAACAGCCATAAATATTGACGGTAGTCAGGTTGTTGGATGGTGTCCTGGAGTAAGTGTGTGATAATTTAACCCGAAACCGTTTTATAATAAAACAAAAGTTTAATAAATTACAATAGAGGTGATCAAATGGAAAAAAGACATTCCTTAACGTACGTGTTACTAGTCCTCTTCCTGGCTCAAATAGTATCAGCGGCACCAATGGCACAAGCAATCTACCAGCCTGTCACATCGATAATCTGCGAGATATTCAAGGGGGTCGTAAACATTACGGGAGCCCTCGCGTCTGCAATATTCATGATTTCCGGTATTAAATGGATTGCGTCTCGAGACGATGCTGGGGCTAGAAACTCTGCTAGAACATCCATGATACATGCGATAATCGGGCTTATCATAGTCTTGCTTGCAAAGACTCTAGTAGGTGGGGTAGTAGGCGGCATGGGCGGCGCTATATGCGCATAAATCGGAAATGAATAATAAAGCACTCTTTTCGATTCTAGTGATTTCGCTGATACACCCGGCGAGTGCTCAACTTGACCCATCAGTCATATCGGATCCCATACGGACTATCGCATGCACGTTCGCAACAGCCTTAGTCTATATTGCAGCCGCCATCGCAGCATTAGTCTTCGTCTTAGCTGGCGTCAAATGGATTTACGCCCAAGATGATGCGGGAAAGAGGAAGGCTGCCCGGGACACAATGATTCACTGCATTATAGGGTTGGTAATCATACTAATGGCAAATCAGGTAATACTCGACCTATTAAGTGACACTACCGGCAATCTCGGGTGTGGGACGGGAGCAACCTGGACGGGTGGTTGGTAACATGGTAAACGTTAGGTTAATAGTCAAGGCGGGATTGTTGCTGATATCATTGACATTAGTTTCAGGCCAACCAACTCCCGGAGTCACCCCAATAGTCTTCCTAGGCCTTGAAGAAGCCATATCCTACCGGTTCATCAACGTCATCTGTGGCGTGTTTAACGGACTAAAGCTTGTTGGCGGGGCACTTGCAAGTCTGATTCTAGTTTCTTCCGGAGTCAAATGGATTGGTGAAGCAGACGATCCCGCAGCAAGGAAGCTTGCTAAAGACTACATTAAATGGTGTATCATGGGCCTTATCATAATATTATTGTCTGATGCCCTAGTAGGCTACATCGCCCAGAGTCCGGGAGTGATTGAAAGCTGTAGCTGGTGGTGCACTCACGTACTAAGTCCCTCAGACTGCTAAAAATGAATGCAAGAAAAATCTTTTTAACCAGTATTCTGGCGCTTTCATGCGTAATCCAGGTTTCAGCCGGTGAGATAAGCAATGCAATCTGGGCGAGGGCGGCGATAGTCATCTGCGGATTATATCTCGCCTTCATATACATTGCCGGGGCTTTAGCTGTTTTGATGGTAGCTTACGGGGGCATTAAATGGATTTTAGGGTCGGATGATCCTGGAGCGCGCAAGCAAGCTAAAGAGCTTGTAATTCACGCTCTTGTTGGATTAATCGTCCTTATTGTTGCTGCAGGTCTTGTTTCGTTAATTTCTGGGGGGGAACTTTATGGTTGCGAGTCTTATGTCTGAAAGTAGGGTGGGCGTGTGGTTAGTAATCATCATCCTTTTTCACTCAAGTATCCTTCTAGTCTCGGGTGCAACTCCCCCTCCCCCGCCAACTACTGCCCCGCCAACCCCTCCAGCCGGCATCCAAGAATTCGCAGATTATGTCTGGACTGCCGCATCAAACATAATCTGCTTTCTATACTTCGTATTCATCCTCATTGCCGGAGCGCTAGCCGCATTAATCATAGTGTACAACGGTGTGAGGTGGATTGCAAGCGGCGATGACGCGGGAGCCCGCAAGAACGCGAAAGAAGCAATACTACACACGATCATAGCCTTAATAATAATTCTCCTTGCAAATGAAATCGTATCCCTAGTCTATTCAGGCCCACAATGTTAACGGTTAAAAGCCGATTTTTATTCCCCTGAAAATAAAAAAAATAATATCATGAAACGTTCAATCGGAAAGACCCTACTAATAATCCTACTTTCAGCCTCAAACACACTCGCTCAAGTACCGGAATGGGAGTCATTCGAAGACGACGTAGTCCGAATATTCTCGGACGTTATGTGCAGGATAGCTAAAGTCATACTCTTTCTAGCAGGCCCGATAGCGGTTTTCGTTCTCGTGTGGGCGGGACTACAATGGATTTACTCGCAGGAGGATCCGGCGGAGAGGGAGCGAGCGAAGGAACTCATAATCCAAGTCATTCTCGCGGTAATACTGCTTAGGGTTGCGAAAAGCATTGCGGAATTCATATTGTATGCGGAGTTTAGTTGCTCGCTTTTTTAAAAAAATGAAATCAAATATTATTTCAATGAGAATACTTTTCTTGTTTGTTCTCTTAATTGTGTCTGGAGGTTGCATAGGAGATACGGGGGAACAGTTGGGTGATGCTTTCGTTGAGATTGCGCGAATTGTTTGTTTTCTTGTTGAAGCATTGACTTTGATGACTGGTGCGATTGCAGTGCTTCTTCTTGTGATTGCGGGTTTGAAGTGGATTGGATCCAGTGATAATCCTCAGGAGAGGAATCAGGCCAAGAAAATGGCCGAGGCGGTCATTATTGGCGTATTAATAGTAGTGCTGTCAATAACACTTGTCAAGGCGATAATACACGAAACTACTTTCAGGTGTGACGCGTCTGTTACGACAGTTCTCACTCCGGGGTTGAGGTAAATGAAAAAAAAGGCAGTCTTATTGACGTATCTCCTTTCCGGGTTTGCGAGTGCTTCAGCTTCTCGAGTATTGGGGAATGTTTTAAGGGATTTTTTGTGCACGATTAATTCTGCCGTAAGATCTATTGTTGGGGCTGTAGGAGTATTAATACTGATTGTAGCCGGATTGAAATGGATTTGGGCTCAAGACGATCCCGGGGAGAGAAAGCAGGCTAAGTACCTCATTGAGAACGTATTGTTGGGAGTAATAGTGGTTGCTGTGGCTAGTGGATTGGTTTTGGCGGTCTTAGGCATAAGCGTGTGTTAAAAATGAAAATTAAAAAAAAATTTGTTTATCTCACACTCCTACTATTATCCTCACTCAGGTCTTCCGCCTGGTCTACCATAACTGAAGATATGGTACGCCCGGCCAGATGGTTTATCTGCGCTGGATTTAGGGTGATAGAAGGGATCATCGGGCCTATTGCAGTATTCATGGTTATTATTGCAGGTGCTATGTGGGTGAAATCAGATGATGACTCCGGGGAGAGATTAATGGCAAAATCAATTATAATGAACGTGATTATTGGGCTATCAATATTTTTGGTCGCGGCTGCGATAATATTCATAATAACCTCTGCAATACCCTCCGGAACGGGAGCATTCAAAATGGAGACGTTTTGCGGTGGAGTGTGATTAAAATGAATTTGAAAAAAACATCTAAAACAATAATCCCCCTCATCCCCCTATCAATGAATGTTTCAGCTATCACAGGCAAAGGCGTTGTTGAACCCTTCTACAGGCTGGTATGCGGTTTCTTCCTCCAATTCTACATCCAACTCTCTCTCGCAGCATTAATGTGGGCTTACGCCGGAGCTAAATGGATTCTCTCAAGAGACGACGACCAGCAGAGGTTGCTCGCAAAAGACCTTTTGACTTATGTCATGCTGGGTTTAACTCTTTTATTAATTGCTGAAGGAATAGTCTATCTGATATTTCAATGGGATTTTAGGGCGACTTTTTGCTCATGAAACTTAAAGACAAGTTTGCAGCCTTAAAGGCTTCGGAAGAAATGGCGTTTATGCCCTACCTTTGCGTGGGAGACCCAGACGCAAAGACTACTGTGAAAATTGCCAGGACTCTAGTTTCGAATGGAGCTGATGTTTTAGAGTTGGGCCTGCCTTTTTCGGATCCTATTGCAGACGGCCCTACCATCCAGAGGGCAAGTTTGAGGGCGCTGTCGCAGGGTATGAATACTGATAAGTATTTTAAGGTTTGCAAGGAGATTTCAGAAAAAACTGATGCCGCGCTTGTGTCAATGACCTATTATAATCTAATACTCCATTACGGTATTGTCAAGTTCGCTGAATCCTGCTCGAAATCCGGGGTGTCGGGGATTATTGTTCCCGACCTGCCTTTCGAAGAGTCTTTAAAACTTGAGGCTGCCTGCGGGAGCCAGGATATCTCGCTCATCCAGCTAGTCGCCTTAACATCTGACGAAAAAAGACTGGACAAGATTTTAAAGCACGCTAGCGGATTCATCTACTTGGTTTCGGTTTTGGGCGTGACTGGCGCGCGAGAAAAAGTCGATGAGAAAGTACTGGTAATGCTTGAAAAAATCAAGTCTAAAACTAATCTACCAGTTTGTCTTGGATTCGGAATCTCAACGAAAGAACACGTCTCTTACGCTAAAAAACAAGGTTTTTCAGGCGTGATAGTGGGCAGTGCACTCATAGACTTAATCGAAAAAAACCTTAAGAAAGAGTCTAATACGCTCAAAGAATTATCTCTTCTAGCGCAAGATCTACACTCTCAGACCTAGACTGATTAACCAACTCATAGACTCTGACATAACCGCTTGAGAAATCCCTGATAAGCTCGAAGTTTTCAAGCGGCTTGTATTCTCTGTTATAGAGTCCTGCAGAAAGATACGAAGTACATCCCAGGTGATTAACATTCGCCTCGTCCTCACACAACTGTTCGTTGTAAATCGTGTCTATGTGGTCTGACAGGTAAAGCCTAGTCATCATAAAGTCTGAAAACTCCTGGGGAACATAAATCAATGTCCTATACTGCGGTAAAAGCTGGTCTTTCGGACGGTCCATGGCAAGAGACAGGATTTGATACAACGGTTGAACACCCAGAAGAGATGCGTCATTTTGCTCGACCCACCTATCCCACGGGACTTTCTGTCCGTAATTGAGTATGGCGTTGACACCGACAAATTCCGTGTCCTCTTTTATTATGAATTCTATTCCAGCAACATAATAACCACAACCAAATATTATTCTCCTACCCAAAAACATGTTCCCGTCTTCATCAGACATGACTCTTGGTGTAGCATCACTAGCCTCAGCTACAAAACCACATAACATATAGTTTTTAAACGAACCATCCGCTTTAGTGTCGATATCACCGGTCGCGATGAAGTGTAGTGCCGAACCCTTACCTATCATAGTCCAGTCTATTGCGATATAACGTAAGTCAACTCCGTCAGGATAAATGTTTGTGACTTCACTGTACTTATCCCTATAAACTTTGAAAGTTTCGAAGGCTTCCTCTTCGTTTGTTTTATTTACGAAAAAACGTGCGACATCCTGGATCTGGTGGGGGTCAGCCTGCAAGTTGTCAATCAAGACAGAACGCTGCGACTCTGAAGTAATCCAGTGGCCGTAATCCCACCAAGTTAAAACACCGGAATTGGGTTTAGTATTCTCCCTAAGCCATAGGAGTGCCGGCTGCCAGTAATGACGGTCACCAGACGGTCCCATATACATGGGAGTCATAGCAATGAAACTGTTATACCTTTGAGCCCCGTAAAACGGTACTGTTATCAATGGCACTACCAACACGAGCATAAGCCCCACTATCCTCAAGCTCTCAAAATCCTTTTTCCTCGCAATAGAGTATAATCCGACGGTTGAACCTAAAACGATTATCGGCACACTGGCAACGAACAAGTATTGTGATTTAAAGTATACGGCGTATATCATCGGAACCGCCCATGACAAAACGAAGAGTGATCCGAAATCAGCATTTCTAAATCCAACGTAAAGGAGGACGGGGATCATGATGAAACAGTATAAAAAGAGTATGCTAAACTTTTGCGGTCCAACCGCGAAATAGCTTGCAATCGATCCTGCAGTAGGATTCTGCTCGGCAATAGTCTTTTTAATCACGTCGTCCTGCTTTCTACTCTCTAAAGTCGTCTTGAGTACGTTGACAAGGTTGTCAATTCCGATGTATAACAGACCTGAAATTATTATTACAACAACTACAGTCAAAGCAATCCTTGGGTTTTTAGTAATCCATGAGTCCTCCCTCTCTAGGATATTCTTGGGCTTAACCTTGTTTGAAGAAGCGTTTTTACCCCCCCTCATGACTCTAACATACTCTAATAATATCCCGACAAACAATGCCCCTCCAAGGGCTACGAGGTTGTTGTGGTATGGTAGGAAGTCCTGAAGGATGGGCAAGCCCCCTCTAGGATGCATGATAAGGGGTGTGAAAAAGCTTGGAACAAGTGATGCGAACAAGTAGGTCAAGTGGTTGAAGCATGGCTCGTCCTTTAAGAATTTGGCTACCGAGTATCCAACTGAAAATACACCCAAAATTACGACTATGTAAAGATAACCTCCCCAGGAAAGTCTTAGAAGGAAGAATGAAAGCCCTGCGAGATATACGAATCTTAAGTCCCTTCTTTTAAATCCGGCAGTGAAAAACAGTAGACTAGTAATTGTGAGGAACATCCCGAGAGTATCGTCCTCGCAGTTTGTGGCTGAAGCCTTTGCAGCGTAGGCAGGACTAAACATTAAAATGAATGCTGCAATAAATGCCGCAATCTTGTTGTATGGTTTGGCCTCTGAAAACAATTCAGCAACCAAGAGATACAAGACTATTACAGTCAACGCAGAAAAGACTGCTGGATAAAGAATGGCAGTGTCATACAATGTTAACCCTGCAAGACCATCTATTTTCGCAGCGTAAGCCATAAAAACCGGGAGGAAGAAACTCGACCTTGAATACCCGATCCCCGGCGGAATGTCCCTTGTTCCTTGAAGCCCGTTAATCAACGGGTACACCATATACTCGTGGTCTGGAAGATACCCTGTATTGATCATTGCATTCGAAAGTTTATAATAAAAGTAAGGGTCAAGAGCCGCAAGATACGGAGAGTAAGCAGGCATAACATGGAGTATGAAAGTCGATAAAAACAAGGCCAATACTAGGGAAACGTCAAATCTGACAACCTTATGAACTGAAATAGAGTAGGCTAAAAGGAACAAGCTTGAAATAACTGCAAATACTGTGAAATCCCTCTGAAGTATCGATCCCGGATACGCACCAGAGTAATACATAAACAAGGTTGTGATGAAAATCAAGGCAGGAATCCCGACAAGGACTAACCTCTTCTTATCACCTTTGAGATAAAGGTACGTGAAATAAACAGACAATAATCCCAAGACTCCACTAACATAAGGCAAGACCGAATACAACGTCCCTTCCTGGAAGAACAATCGAATCCACGTTAAGAAAACAACTCCCAAAGCAATAAGGGTTAACGGCTCAGACACAATACTGCCAACAGACTTACCTTCCCTCTTAACCTGACTTTCCTCTGAATCAACCATGAATAGTACCCCTACTTACCAAACCTTCGCTCCCTACCCTCGTAATCTTGGATGATCTCTTCCAAATCGGATCTTGTAAACTCCTGCCACAACTTGTC
>JBDRAY010000037.1:0-2597 GCA_043823295.1 Methanobacteriota archaeon
CCGTGAGGTCCTCATGGCGTATTTTCGCGCGTCTTCAAGGCGTCCTTCCGCTTTCGCCTTCTCCCACTTCCTCTCGGCCTCCTCCTTGGCCTTCCGCCTCTTTCGAATCTCAATCTTTTTTAGCTCGTCTGGCTCGCCGTCGAAGACGTATATTGGCTTTATCCCGAGGCGTAGAAGCCTTACCGTGCGGTAAAGAAGTCCCGAAAGGTGTGAAGTCACATTGCCGTCTCCGTCCATAAGAGGCGTTCCGTCAGCCTGGCGAATCGACGCCAGAAACTGGTACAAACTGTTTAACGCGTCCACGGCAATCGTCTTGCCCGACAGATCATCCAATGAAAGCGGCTTGTGGACTACCAGATCCTTAAGATTCACTCCCATATTGGATTAATTAAAAAACCTTGTTTATTAATTAGCCTGCCGAAAGCTTGTAATCCAGTCGGGGGCGATGATGTTGCCTGCGATGATGGCGGCAGCCTTAAGGGCGTACTCGTCTCCTCTAAGTATTATCCTATCACCCTCAATCTTTAGCTCTTTCTCCTCGGACTCCTCAAAGTATATTGAAGGGCTGATATTACAGTCTCTCGTCAGATTCGAAGAAGTGTTCGCATCCTGCAGGAAATTCTTTAGCGGCTGAAGCTCGCATGTTTCATTGAACTTTATGTACGGGTAGATGAAAAGCTTGTTTGCGGCGATCTCAAGGTCGTCCACAGTCCCGTCTGAATTCACATCAGCGATCATCATCTGGTGGAATCCGAGCGGCCCCATGATTTCGGCGTAAGCCCCCACTGAAGCGGCGCTCATCTTCGAGTCGACGATAACGTTTATGTCCTGGGACTCCCAGATTATTTTTTGGATTTCCCCCAATTTTTCAGGACAGCTAATGTTTGTGAGAAGACACCCCAAAACATGGCAGTTGTAGAGTATCTCCGCCTTCTCAACTCCCTGGATTACAGCCCTCCTCTCGTCGATGAACAATGCCGCATCACCCTCTAAAATCTCGACTGAATACAAGCCGGAAGAAGGCCTCCCCTTCAGGGTCGTAATCTCCAGATTACACGCTACTGCCCCTGGAAGCTCGCTGTTAAACAAAACAATATCATCCCACAAGGCGACTTGTTCCAACGGGATTTTCGAGTATATCCTCGTCCCGTACATTATCTCTGAAATAGGATACTCTGAGGGCTTCACAACATCATCGGAAGGCCTGGTGATGTAGTATCCCCCAATGAAAAAAACCACTGCGAGAATAATGACAATCACCGGCTTTCTACTGGACTTTTTTTCAACCATCACCAATAATATTCGAACAAGGTTTTTAAAATGACAGGCGCATTCGAAGTTCAGAAAAAACAGGCTTTAAACAAATTCCTTGCATCAGTTCGCGTGGGAGACGTTGACGAGCCGCTGCTGCCCCTGCTCGAGCTCATAAATTCCAGAAGGGAGTATTACACGACTTCGTCTTGCGCGGGCAGGATTACCGTTGCCGAGCAGGCAGGTGAGAAAAGAGAGCACAGGTTCCTCGGTAAATGGCATCGGAGGGTCACTCCGGAAGAAGTGTTGTCCACGCTCTCACCTTCTAAGGGGCTTGTCTGGTTTCTCTATGAGCCTCCGATAATCCATGTCGCATGCGCAAGCATTCAGGCTGCTGAAAAGTTTTTTAAGGCAGCTTACGCTTGCGGGTTTAAGAGAAGCGGCATGCAAACCTTCAAGGAGGGAAGGTTCTTGCTTGAGATACTCTCCACTGAGAGGGTGGATGCGCCCGTAATGTCTGAGGGTGAGAGGCTGGTTTCTGAGGGTTACTTGGCTTTTCTCGTGGAAATTGCGAACAAGAAATTGGCTGAAAGTCAAAGGAAGATTCGTTTGCTTGAAGTGAAATTCAGTTTGTTTTAAAGCCGCTTTCACCCCGACTTACTATCTTCTTATTTTCAGCTTTATTTTCATAAATCATTTCGGCGAGAGCATCTAGTTGAGGTGGATTCCCCCCTCCCGTTTGAATCTTCTCGATCATGGCTTCAGCAGTGATGTATGCTAAATTCCACGAATCCTCCTCCTGTAATACAGCTTCCTCTTTTTCTCTCTCCAAATATCTCTGATTTATGTCCGCTAATATCTCTCTCCTCCTCCATTGGTTTAAAACGCTCTCCTCTTTAGGACCGAAATTCAATGAATATGATTCTACGGGGATGTCAGCAAGGTCTAGGGCTGCAAGGTCTAGGGCTACAAGGTAATTTATGAAGGATTCGTCAATTTTGTCTGGGAGTTCAATACCCTCAGAATATTCATGTCTAGCTTTTGGAGAAATATCACTCGCATCCACACCCTCCCCTAACGAAGACGCAACATCCTCGGCAGTCAACTGTTTTTCACGTAAAAGTCCGCAAATCCTCCCATATACGTCTATCTTCTCTTCAGTAATGTTTTTAACCGCCTCACCCCAACTTTTAGGCCCCGAAGTCATCACAGATTCCATATATGGGGTAGAAGTCTTCATAAACATTCCGACGGATTTTTTTGCAATCCTTTCAAGTTCGCCTTCATAGTCTTCACCACCCACTTTATATCTTTCAGGCTCCGCCATCATGTCCGCAACCATCATG
>JBDRAY010000038.1:0-15796 GCA_043823295.1 Methanobacteriota archaeon
CGTGACACGCAAACTTAAAAAGCCTTGTTTCACAATACTTTACGCACATTGGGGGAGACCTCCGCTAATTTAGATAACCACCCCCAAGTGGTTACAAATTAGCACTCCCCCAAAAAAAACTAGAGGATTGCAACAGAGCTACTATATTAAAATCGGAAAAAATAGGGGAGAACTAACAAATGGGAAAAAATATTTTACTGATTTTGGGATTAATCTCTTTAATTTGGGGTTTTATAGGAATTTACTATGCAGGGGGAACGTGGACTAGGAGCGGACCATTGTTTTTGATTGGTGGCTTGTTCATCTACAAATTCCTTAAAGGCTAGGGGGGAGATTCTAGATTCGTTTTGGCGTGTACCCGCATTCCTGTGGGTCGAAGATTACTTCCCCTGATTCTGTGGTTACGACGTTGTATTCCCCGCCCGTAGGGTGGGGGAATCTTGCAACGTCAAAACCCTTGGAGTAGATGGATCCCAAGTTGCCGGTGAGAGGATCCAGCAGGTCGTAAACCTTTTTAGGCGTCCAGTCAAAGCCGAAGTTCTGCCAGACGGTGAGCGTGCACTCTCTAGCGGTTTCATGGTGGAAGTATTCGTCATAAAGTTGCGGGTCGAAGGCTATTTCCGGATATCGAGCTTGATCAAGCTTGATGTAGACGTTTCCATAGCCGGGGATTAATGCAATAAGGTATCGGAGGTACGAACCCGATCTCTGGTATAGGCATTTTGAGGAGTCGTTTCTAAGGCATGATAAGAGATCATCTAGTGAGATTTTCCCGCCAAATTCCTCGTAAACGACCTTGGCGGCGGCAGCCCTGTTAAAAACTGCTTTGGGAAGTGTTGTAGAGGATGAGGAAGATTCGATAAGCAGGGAGGTTGTTTGGACGCAGACGTTATCCATGCAAACCCCGTCTTGAAGACCGCAATTGTTGGGATCGCAGTAATCTCCAATACTTGAGGATGAAGTAGATGAAGTTGAAGACGTGGAAGAGCGAATCGAGGATGTGGAAGTTGATTTTGGACAAGAATAGATGTCGGAAACATAAGATCCATCAGGACACTGGAACTCAACAACCTTGTCACCTTGAAGGCAGCCGGAAAACAAAACAACGAATACAATCAAAGGTGGAATAATGTTACCCCGAACCATGAGAAGACATTAGAATAAATTAAAAAAAAATTTATTTGAAACCTTTAACCGCTTTCACGGTGTTTTCCAGAAGTTTGCTTGCACTCTCTATGCTAGGCCAAAGACCGAGGCCGCAGTCTGGCCCGACATACTTTATTCTATCGCTGAAGATTTCATGCGCCTTGTCTAATCGTTTTCGAATTATTTGAGGTGACTCAGACTCATCAATCATTTTCATAAGATCAAGAGGACTATTCAACGGATTAACCCCGTGTTTCTGCTCGAAGTCGGATGACAGAGCAGTTATGTTTGAGCGCGCGATTCCCACACGGAGGTAGCGGTCGTGTTCTTCGAGCGTTTTCTTGTCGAAAGCTTTAAGGTGGCCTGGGTTTTCCGCGGTTTCAACGCCTATGACGTTTATTTTCTTCGTCTGGTAGACGTGTTCAGCTTCGGCGGGGGCGTGCAAGTGGATTTGAACGTCTTGGTCTGATACGTGTTTGGTGGCGTGATCCCAGGCAGACACCAGGTCGTCGGGAGAGACTATGATGTTGGGGTTAAGCCCCAAGCTAGGCTCGTCCAAAGAGACTGTTGTAGTCTTTATGTAAGGCTCATTGAGAAGGGAATTGCCGATGAAGTTTCCGACGCTTTTTCCGAGGTTAGCTAGAAGGTCGCCTTCAATTTGGGTCGAGATCGAGCGGACGTACAAGTCTAGGGGGCCGGTTACGCAGACGCGGAGGTTTGTTTTCTCCCCCTCTTCTTCGAACAAGCGTTCAGCATAAACCTTTACGACCTCGACTTCTGGAATTATTGCGTACTCGCTTTTTATGAGGTGTGGTTCACCGTCGACGCTATATTTCTCTATGGGTTTCATAAAACCGTCAATCATCTCGTGAAGTTGAGGATAGTTTGGAACCTCTATTCCAGCGTCAATTTTTGCAGAAAACATTTTAACGGCAGCTGCGATGAATTCATCCTCCTCTTCCTCTGTGAAAGAGCCTTCAATGATTTTTTCCGCGATTTCACGGAGCCTGTCCCTTGAAGCACCGTCTGGTAGGGGGAAGCTTCCGATGTCGTCTATTTGAAAGGTCATCTTAAATTATGTCGACGAGGGTTTTTATAAATACTCGACGTAAAAGCGGTCGCGAAACCTTTCCAAGACTTTGAGGATGGGAGGCCCTAAAAGTATGAAAAGCAGGATGTTTCCCAACCCGCGTGCTATTGAAAAGACTACTCCCGCTGCCGAAATCGCAAGGTAGGTGGCAAGAGTGTGTTTAGACGTGAAAGCCATCCACCAGAATATGTCGGTAACTGCCGAGTATAGGAAGGAGGAGGCGAGCCCGTAAGCGGACAGAATGAAAATTTTAGGTTTCATGTTCGGGGTTTTCGGAAGAATTGATGCAGCTGCCCCGACCAAACCCAACCCAATCATCTGGAATGGGGTCCACGGGCCTTGGCCGCCCACAAAGAAGTTTGAGACGAGCATTGATGCGGCGCCTACCATGAATCCGCTTACTGAGCCGAACAGGTATCCGGTAATTATTGTGAACAAGAAGACGGGGCTGACAGCGACCCCGTGTATTATTTGGCGGGAGACGACTGTTAAGGCAGTTATGAATCCGAGCAAGGAGATGGTGCGGGTTGTGGCGTGGTTTTTTTCGAATTCGATGAAAATCAATCCTAGTATTGAAAATACTACTGCTAGCGTTGGAATGATCCAGGGGGGGTGAAGGAGAAACGTGTAGTAGATTATTAAACCTAAAAGTGTTGTGAAAAATAATATTCCTTTTGCCTTCATGTCAATCCCTCTAATGCATCATCTACTGTAAGGTAGTTTTTAGTTGGGAAAATTTTGTTGATTTGAGTTTGAAATAAATTGTTTCCGTTAAGGACTTTAGTTGCAGGTCCGTCAGCAGTAATTACACCGTTATCGAGGATTATAACCCTATCAGCTGATTTAGCCGCAGTCTCAACGTCGTGGGTGACTACAACAACCGTTTTCCCTTGATCTGTGAATTCCTTCAGGAGAGATATCAATTGGTGTTTACTGTCCGAATCCATCCCGCGGGTGGGCTCGTCAAAAACAAGGATATCAGGTTCTCCGGTAAGTATGGAGCCAATAGCCACCTTCTGTCGTTCGCCTCCAGAAAGATCCCGGGGATAAAGGTTTTTTTTGGAAGAAAGATTGAGGTTTTCAAGAATTCTTTCGATGTCTGGTAATGAGTTGAGGTTTCTTGCTGTAAAGGCTAGTTCTTCGGAAACGGTTTCCGAGAACAAGTAGTTGTTTGGATTTTGAGATACAAACCCTATTTTCCTGGCCATCTCTTCAATAGGCAATGAGGCGGGAGACATTCCTTTAACTTGAATTGAACCGAAGTCGGGTTGGAGGAGGCCATTCAAGTGTTTTATGAGAGTTGATTTACCGGCTCCGTTGCGACCTATAATGACTGTGAATTCACCTCGGAAGAAATCAAGGTTTATGTTATTTAGAACTTTTTTCCCGTTGAAGGATTTGGACAGTTTTCTTATGGATACGACAACCACCCCTTTTTTACGGGACTTGGTTTTCTTGGAGTTGAATTTTTTAAGGTGTTTTTTAAGGTTGTTTTTAGCGTCTTGTATTGATTTAGGATGGCCAATTTCGATGTTTTTTTCTTTGAGTTTTTTAGATAGTTGGATGATTATGGGTGGGTTCGCAGAGTTGGGTAGTATGTCTTCTGGTTTCCCAATTACCCCACAATCCAAATTTAAAACCCTGTCGACAAAGGGATAAACCCTGTCAATACGGTGGTCTGCCAAAACAACGGTAAGGCCGAAATCACTATTCAAGCTAGTTAAAGAATACAGTAGGTTAGACGCGCTTTCCGGGTCGAGCTGGGAAGTCGGTTCGTCCAATACGATAACTTTAGGCCTCATAGCCAAAACAGAGGCCAAGACGACTTTCTGCTTCTCCCCGCCAGACAATTCAGAGACTTTTTTATTAATGATGTGGGAGATGTTAAAGTAGCTTGAGACTTGGGAAATCCTTTCAGAAATCTCATTAACACTTAAACGTAGGTTTTCAAGACCGAACGCCAACTCGCTTTCAACAGTGGACATTATGAATTGGTTTTCAGGGTCTTGAAATACGAAGCCTACGTGTTGGGCGACTTTTTTTGTTGGAGTTTCAGTCGGATTTAAACCGCAAACAGTAATGCTTCCTTTAATTTTCCCGCCAGTAAATTGGGGGACAAGACCGTTTATGCATTTGAGAAGCGTTGACTTGCCGCAACCAGTCGATCCCACAACAAGCAGGAATTCACCCGGAGAAACACTAAAAGAAACATCATTTATTGCGGGCTCGTCCGCATTTGGATACCAATATGAGACTTCGTTAAATTCGATGGTTTTCATGGGATAAGTAAAAACATTTGAGTCATCAAGACTCGTAAGTCGAGGCTGAAGAGTAGTTCAGGGTTGTTCCAGTATGGAAAACCGAATCCCGCCCACGAAGAAACAAGATAGGTTATTGAAAGAAGATAAGTGAAAGACAATATCCAATCCCCTAGACTCCAATCCTCTTTTAAATATCGAGTTCTGTTTTTAGAATAACCTCTTGATTCAATGGCTTCAGCCAAAACGTAAGACCTTTCAAGAGAGTTTACAAATGTTGGGATCATGACCGACGAGTTTGCTTTAATCCTGTTTGCTAGGCTGCCGGTTTGAAAATTTAATCCTCGGCAGCGTTGGGCTTCGGTTACTGCTTGTGCGTCTTGTGTTATGGTGGGTATGAAGCGGAGTGCTATTGCGATGAGAAGTGTTGAGTGGGAAAGTCTTGTGGGTATTAGGCGTAGAACGTTGTCGATTGAGGTTTCCTTGTTGTAGATTGTAAACAGTAGCAGTGTGTTGAGTAGAAGTATTGAAAATAAAAACGCGGCTGAAACACTCTCAAGTGTTATTGGGCCTGAGATGGGAGTTATTGGTATTTGTATTCCAATTAGATGGATGTGGGCGGGTATTTCTGTTAGGATGTGTTGTCCTTCGTGAACGAAGAGTATGTTGATTAAAAGGAGAGGTATGCTAAAAAAGATTGCAGCCTTTATCGTGTTTGAAGTTGAAATATGGTGTTTTTTCGCGGATGCAAGAAGTATCAGGGATAGGATTATCAGGTTTGCTGGATTGTTTGAGAGGACTGTTATGCCAGCTCCAGTAAGCATCCAAGCAGTCCATGTTATGGTGTTGAATTTTAATTTCATTTTTATATGATTATTGTTAATGAATATAAAAGTTGGATAATTTATCCAACTTTATTGTAATTGGTGATATTAATGGATAAAAATGTGAAAAATCTTACCGGAGTAATAGTATTAATGCTCATTTCACTGGGAGCTAGCGCAGTTCGCGTCGGAGTCGTGGTTGAATTCCCAGACGGAACTGTGAAAACGGAGTGTGTGGAAGTTGCACTCGAAACTGACGGCTACAAAGTCATGCAAGAAACAAGCCTCCCCATTGCTTGGAGCGACGGGGGATTGTGGGGTCATGGTTTATGCGGTATTGAAGGTGTTGGTTGTCCTGCCGACGACTGTTATTGTAATTCTAACGAATACTGGAGCTTTCATTTCTCGGAGGGTGGTGGTTGGGATTACATGCCCGTGGGTTGGGATGCCGGTGATTCATGCTGGGATGGTGATCTCACATCTTTTGACGGCCATTATTGCGCGCGAGAAGGAGACCTTTTGGGGTACGCTTTTGGGCCTTGGGGTTCGATCCCCGGGGATGTGGAATTTTCCGAGGTTTGTCCGAATTTGGAAAGGCCGAAGAAGGAGAGGAACATCGTTTTTTCAGGGGGGAAAGCCCCCATTCCGGGGAAGATGATGAGCATTTCAACTAATGATTTCATGGAATTCAATGTTATTGATGAAAAAACGGGAAAAATTATTGAGGATGTGACTGTTGAAGTTAGAAACGAAAATCTAAAGTGGTTAAAAACGATTGAAGCTGATGAAAACGGCACATTAAAAATAAACCTTGATGAGGTGGGTGAATACCGACTTCTGATTATGGCGCGCGGATACCCTCACAAACAGGCCACAGTACTGGTTACGGCGGAACAGACTTCGACTTCAAGCTCTACGACTTCGACAACTTTAACTGTGTCTTCGAGTAGTTCATCAACCACGACGGTTTTATCCCACTTCCTAGCTGAGGAGAAGTTGAAGACAACAACGACTTCAATGACTAGTGATACTTCAACAACCATCACTCAAACTACGACGATAAAAAAACTTGGGAAAGTGACTGGAAACGTCGTCGCGTCAGGATCAAGGAATAGGTCAGGGATGCTCTATGTTTTGGTTGGAGCGGGCTTGGTTTTGGGTGCTGTTGTTTACGGAAAGAAGTAAATATTTATTGGAAGACGCACATAATATCACCTAATAATGTGGGGTGAATTTTCATGAGTGTTGGAGTACTTGTAGTAAGCTATGGCTCACGCGGGGTTTCAATGGTTGATGCACTCTGCCGTTCAAGGCATAAGACAAAGCTTTTTATAGTCGATAAACAGAAAAATCCTTTCAACATTGAAAGAGCGTATGAGCATGTTGTTGTTCCGGACTTGAATGTGAACTCTATTTCGGATTTCGCGTTTAAACACAAAGAAGAAATTGAATTCTGTGTCGTTGGGCCTGAGGGGCCGGTAATCGAGGGTCTTCACGACGTAATGCTGGAAAAAACGGGTATTCCAGTTTTATGTCCTTCGAAAGAGTACGCTATCGAAGCCAGTAAGGTAGAGCAGAGGGAACTTTTAGCGGAATGTTGTCCGAGTGCGAATCCGAGATACAGGGTCTTCGACCCTCACGTAGACGGGTCTTTGTCGAATGTGAAGGATAAGGCTCATGAATGGTTTGATAAGCTTGAAAGCCAGGTCGTGGTGAAACCTGACAAGCCGGGTTTCGGCAAAGGTGTTGGAGTCTGGGGGGATCATTTTAACTCGAAGGAGGATTATTTCGAGTATTTCAAGTCTAATTATGAGTCAGGTACCGTGATTGTCGAGGAGAAGATTGACGGTGAAGAATCCTCGTTTATGGCTTACTGTGACGGTAAGTCTCTCGCACCTTTCCCGGACACCCGCGACTATAAGCGGGCGTTTGAAGGGGATATAGGCCCTAACACGGGGGGTATGGGATCCTACAAGGATGTGGGTGACCACTTGCCTTTCATGACCAAGAAGGACAGGGAAATGGAGGAGGATATTGTGGGTAGGGTTTTCAAGCAAGTTAAGGGTGAGGGGAGGAATGAGGGTCTTTTAGGGCTTCCGTTTTACGTCGCATTCATACACACGAAAGACGACCCAAAAGTCCTTGAAATCAACTCAAGGCCTGGAGACCCTGAGATAATGAACATTATGCCCGCCCTCGCCGACGATTACGTCGACTTGTGCTACGCAATGCTTGAAGGAAGTTTAACGAGGGTGTCAATGAAGCCTAAGGCTACTGTTGTTACATACAAGGTCCCGCCAGCCTATGGGGGATACGATAAAAGACACCCCGACAAGGTTATCAGTCACGAAATCGGGGGTGTAGTTGATTTGAGTGCAGCATACAAGCTTGTGGGTGATGGAGGAGGATTGAGGGTATTCCCAGGTTCAATGGAAGTCCGAGACAACAACAATTATTCGTTGAGATCACGTACTGTAGCATGCGTAGGTCTTGGAGACTCGGTGGAGGAGGCAAGGGAAAACTCGCTTGAAGGGATAGAATCCATTAAAGGAGGGAGTCTTTGGAATAGAGGTGACGTAGCCTCGAAAAAACACATTCAAAACAGCATCGCGCACATGAAATCACTTAGAGGCTAACTTTGTTTTATATAGTAAGTCTAATATACTTACATATTTTGGCTCAGAATACTTGAGGTGTAATAAAATGGTAGAAAACGAAGAAACACGAATTAATCCCGACAGGGTTGGGATACGAATGGATGTTTTAGACGATATTATAAGCGATTTAAACGACAACGAAGAACTTCAAAAGGTATATGGTGTGCCAGTATCAAGGGCTCTTGTTGTTGTTGCCGACGGCAACGACCTTAGAATAGAGGACGGAAACATTGTCCCACTTGCCAAGGAAGACGAGCAAGCATTCCTCAAGGTTTTAGAGGAAGTCATTCGAGCCAACACCATTGGTTGATCGCTTATGCTCGTTTCGAAGGCGGGTGGAGTCTTACTTGCTGTTAGGGTTACTCCAAGAGCTAGTAAGGATGGTTTGTCCTTAAATCCCGGAGAATCGTTTCTTAGGGTTCGGATTAAAGCCCCTGCCCGTGATGGTAAGGCGAATCGTATGTTGGTTGGTTTTCTACACGGTATTTTCGGTGAATGTGAGATTGTTCAGGGATTTAAATCAGCCAACAAGGTTGTTTTTATTAAAAACGCTTCAATAAGGGAGGTTGAGGATAAGATTAATTTGTTAATCAAAAAATAAGCTTTTATTGATTGATGTGTTATAAAATAAACAATTTACGTTTATCATTGCATTAACTTTAAGTCAAGGAAATTAAGGATTATATATCATTTCATGTGTTTGATTGGTAGGTTTGGTAGACTGTGCGGCTGATTGTACAGGGTGACACTTTTTCTTGATTAGTTAATGCAGGGAAAAAAATATATTTGAGGTGATATTATGGCTAAAGCACCAGCTGATACGATAAAATACAACATTTACGCAGATATTATTATTGACGGAGTAGTTGAGAAACCAGACGTTGTTGGAGCGGTTTTCGGCCAATCTGAAGGACTTTTAGGTGAAGAATTAGAGCTTAGAGACCTTCAGAAGACTGGAAGGATTGGGAGAATTGAGGTTGACATTAAGACCAAGGCAGGAAAGTCTATCGGCATTTTGACTGTTCCTTCAAGCCTTGATATGGTTGAAACTTCAATTATTGCGGCTGCAATAGAAGGAGTCGACCGTGTTGGACCTTGCAACGGGAAAATCAGGGTCACGAATATTGAGGATGCTCGAACTCAAAGGAGGATGGTCATGATTGACCGTGCTAAAACGCTTTTAAAGAAGCTTATGGATGACGAGATCCCTGAAAGTGGAGAGCTTACTGATGAGGTTAGGAAGTCTGTTCAGTTAAGTGAGATAACCACGTATAAAGGTCTTCCAGCAGGGCCAGGTATTGATTCCGCTGAGAGTGTTATACTCGTTGAAGGTCGTGCTGATGTTTTGAATCTTTTAAAGCAGGGTATTAAGAATGTTTTGGCTGTTGGTGGTACAAGCATTCCACCAGTTATTTCAGAGATTAGTAAGACCAAAACTACGATATCTTTCGTTGATGGTGATCGTGGAGGCGACATGATATTGAAAGAGCTCCTCTCAGTTGCTGATATTGATTTTGTGGCTAAGGCACCTCAAGGAAAAGAGGTTGAAGAGTTGACTAAAAAGGAAGTAATCATGGCTCTCCGGAGGAAGTTGCCTCCAAAGCAGGATAAGGTTTCGAATCATGTTGAGGAGAAGAATTATCCTGTGAAATCTTATATTGCTCCGAAAAAGAGCGCTTCTCCGGAAGTTTCATCTAAGCTTTTAGATGAGTTGAAGGATGTTAAGGGTAAGCTTACCGCAAGATTATATGATAAGGACGTTAAAGTTATAACTGAGATTGAGATAAAGGATTTAGTCAACACTCTCGCAGACGTTCAGCCAAAGTATGTGGTTTTCGACGGCATTATTACTCAGAGACTTGTTGATGCAGCAAGCAAATCAAGTGTTGAGTATATTGTAGGTGTTAACAAGTCTGCTGTTACAGATACCAAGAACGTAAATATTATAACTGATAAAACTAGTAAATAATATGGTTGATTTAGATCGCGACTCCATTCACTTTGGGAGTGGAATAGTGTTATACGGTGACCGAAAGATAGGGATTGTGGATGAAGTTCAATTCGCCTTTCAAAATGTTGGACTCGACGAAGACGATGGTAGTGAATGTTATGGTACTGTATCAGGAGTCTTAGAGGATAAGCAACTTATTCCTGAGTTCAACACTAGGGAGGGACCTTCCGTATCCTTAAAGATTACTGTCGGAGCGGGTGAGGGTAGGGTTTACGTATACTTGAGGGAAATAGAGTTTATCGATGACATAGCCCCCTCAGGCCTTATAAAGGATGTTGAGTTCCACGGAAACCTAGAGAATATCGAGTGATTTAATTTTTTAAATTGGATTTGAAATTAAGCCGAGTTAGGTAGTAGGTTGTTTTTATCCTATCATGCTAAAGAATAATCGATGAAGATGGGTGATTTCGAAACAACCAAAGAGGTTGTAACACCAAAAAAAATAATAAAACAGATTATCGGACAAGATACCGCAGTCGAAAAAGTTAAATTCGCCGTTAAACAAAGAAGAAACATTTTGTTGGTCGGGCCTCCCGGAATTGGAAAATCAATGCTTGCTAAAGCCATGTCCGACCTTCTAAGCCCACCCACTGTTGAGATTTTAATCACGGATAATCCACAAAATACCAACAAACCATTAATAAAAATTAGATCTAGAGGAGAGTCGGAAGCTGAAAAAGACCCGGTAAATGAGTTTGGAAAAATCCAAACCGCAAATGAAGTCCCAACTTATGTATCCGAAGTTCTGGGATTCAGATGCATTACTTGCGGTAACACCAGTAGATCCAAGGATCGGATATGCCCTAATTGCGGGGAAGACAAGTACCGCAAGATCGCTCAGAGGAAACGTGCGAGTTTGTACAGCGATCTTATTACGGAGGTTATTGAGGCTTTTCCGCAGGAGCCTGAAAGGGAGATTCATGCGACGAGAATTAACAAGGAAGGTTCAGAGGAAACTCTAATTTACCAGAGAATTCAAGACGATAAAATTCGGGTTTTAGACCAACAAGCGATAAACACGATTAAAGAGGAGCGGATGAAGCTAAAGGAGATGGTTTTATTGCCTTTGGATCGTAAAACATTCGTTCACGCTACTGGTGCCTCGGAGACTGAGCTTCTGGGAGACGTCCGCCACGATCCTTATGGAAGTCACCCTGAAATAGGAACTCCAGCTTATCTTCGGGTTGTTGCAGGGGCAATACACGAAGCCCATGAAGGTGTCTTGTTTGTCGATGAGTTGCCTCAGCTGGGGAACCTTCAGGCTTATATTCTCACTGCAATGCAGGAGAGGAAATTCCCAATTGTGGGAAGGAATCCCCAGTCAGCTGGCGCGTCCGTTAAAGTCGTTGATGTACCGTGTGACTTCCTATTTGTTGGGGCATGTAACATTCGTGAATTGAAGGATATATTACCACCGCTTCGTTCAAGGGTTGTTGGAAATGGTTATGAGATCTTGTTGGAGACGACAATGCCGGATAATGATGAAAACCGTTTCAAGCTCGTGCAATTCATAACTCAAGAGATTAACAATGACTCTCGAATACCACATGCCACAAGGGATGCTGTCGAACTGATAATCGATGAGTCTGTGAAAATGGCTGAGGCACTTGACAAGACCCGGGATTCGCTTACGTTGAGGCTTAGGGATTTAGGGGGGGTGGTTCGAATGGCTGGTGACTACGCCGTGCACGAGGGAAGTGATCTTATCTTGAAAAAACATGTTGAAAAAAGCATTAAGGAATCCCGTTCAATAGAACATCAATTAAAGGAGCGTTACGGGTCTTACTGGGATGCGTTACGGCGTGATGAGACTTCGAACTTGCAGGGTGTTGAAGGGGATAAGAGCTACCTCTGAGGGGCCTTACTTCTCGTATTATTTGTTTTAAAATGGTTGATGTGGTTTTGATTAACCCGCGTGCTGAGGGAGTTGGAAATATTTTAGGGGGGAGTATTCCGTTAGGTATTGCTTGTCTTGGTGAAAGTGTTTTATCATCTGGTTTCAGTGTGAAATGTTTTGATTTATGCGCAAGTTTAATGAATTTAAACGAGGTTGTAGATGAGATATCTCGTGAAAACCCGTTGGTTGTTGGGATAAGTGCCTTGACGGCCTCGCTTCCAAAGGTTTATGTTTTAATAAAATTGCTTCGGCAAGCGGGTGTTAATCGTATCGTTGTTGGGGGTGCTCACATAACCTGTGATCCTGAGAGTATCGCACATTTGGGTGTAGATTATGGATTTCTGGGGGAAGGAGATGAAACATTCAAGGAATTTGTGTGTGCACTCGCAGAAGGAAAAGAGTTAGGTAGTAGGAATGGGATTCTTTCTGTTGGGGAGAAAACGAGAAAACAGGGTGAAAGACAGTTTGTTCCCCCAGAAAAAATCCCCACACCAGCAAGACACCTGTTCAATCAATACAACTATGAATTCACAACAACAAATATTTCTCGAGGATGCCCTTTTTCATGTATTTACTGTTCCATGTCTTGCACGAATTTTAGAGTAAGGTTGATGAAGGATGTAATTTCAGAACTTAAAGAGATACACTCATCAAAAATAAGAGTTTTAGACTTCATTGATGATGTCTTCACCCAAGATAGGGATTATGTTGAAACACTTTGCCATCAATTGAAAAGAGAGAAGATTGAATTTAAATGGGCTTGTACGACCAGGGTAGACTTAATAGATGAAAAACTTTTAAGACTTATGAAATCTGCTGGATTGAGACACATATCCTTTGGTGTTGAAACAGGATCTGAAGAGTTGAGGGGGAGAATAGGGAAGAAGATTTCCAACGACCAGATTGAACGAGCCTTTAAGCTTTGCCGGGAATTGAACATATTCTGCAGGGCCTACGGCATGTTTGGCCATCCTGGGGAGACGATAAAAGACATGGAGGAAACAATACGTTTTCTGAAAAGCCTGAAAGCAGATGATTTTGTCGTAAGGATTACGGATATCGTCCCTGAAACAAAAATATACGAAATCGCTTTAAAAGAGGGATTAATAACCGAGGACGTGTGGGTGGATTATATGAAAGGGAAAATCCCTTACCCCACATACATACCTCAAGGAGTAAATTTAAAGGAAATGGTCAAGCTATTAAACAAAATGAATAATAATAAGGGAAAATGAGGGTTGGGTTGATTGGGTGTGGAAGCATAGGATCGTATGTAGCGAAAAAAATAGATAGTGGTGAAGTCCCAAACACGGAGTTAATTTGTATTTACGATAAGAACACTTCTCTTGTTGTTAAACTAAATGAAGAACTGAAAAATAAACCGCTCATATCTAAATCAATGAAACAGTTGCTTGATAATAATTTAGATTTGGTTGTCGAAGCGGCATCTCAGAGAGCAGTTACTGAAAATTTGAATACAATACTTTCCTCAGGATTGGATGTTTTAATTATGAGTGTTGGAGCACTGTTGGATGAGCAATTATTGAATAATGCACTCAGGATTTGTAGTGAAAAAAACACACGAATTTACGTGCCTTCGGGAGCTATTGTCGGTTTAGATGGTTTGAAATCTGCAATGTCTGCAAAGATTTTTGAAGTTGAAATAACCTCAATAAAACCGAAAGAAGCATTTGTAAACAACAGGTTCCTGAATGAAAAAGGAGTTGACATAAGCAAAATATCAGCTAAAACAGTTGTTTTTGATGGTTTTGCAAGAGAAGCAGTCAAACATTTCCCGAAAAGTGTTAATGTTTGCGCGACATTGAGTCTTGCAGGAATCGGAGCTGAAAAAACGAAAGTAAAAGTTGTAGTAGACCCTAATGCTAAGATAATAATCCACAAAATAAGAGTTAAGGGGGATTTTGGTGAATTTTTTACTGAAGTTAGGAATGTCCAGTCACCACAGAACCCAAGAACTTCATATATGGCTTGCCTGTCAGCGCTTAACACACTTAAGAAACTTTCAGACAAAACCCTACAAATCGGAACCTAAAACTTATTCAATCGCCTTTAATGTACCGAATTTTCCAGTACTTACCTGAAGCTCCCCACGGTACTCCTTACACCAACCATTTTCAATAACAACTTTAGATCCTATTGTTACTTGGTCAACCTGCTCGTTCCACAAGGTTAGCTTTACTTCACCACTATCATCCTTGAGTACGGCGTTTGCAACCCTACCACTACCTCTGAAGTTGGTAAATTCCCGTGGCTCCTCAACACTGGTAATCTCTCCTGAAATAGAGTCTACACTTGCATTCGGCTTTAAATCCTTTATATCCATGGTACAATAACTATTGAATTACTCTATAAAAATCAAAAAAATTAGTTAGCCTTCCTGAGCGAGCTCTTACTATTCTTCTTATTGGGTTTATTTGATGGGGGGAGTAGTTTAGCTCCATCTCTAAACATTTCACCGAGTGAAGCTACACTGGATAGAATACCTGTTGTTTCTAGTGGCATGAATATTTTCGTGGACTTTCCATTCGCGATTTTTTCCAGTGACTCAAGATATTTAATTGTGAGCAAGTCCTTGGTAGGTCTTCCTTCATGTATCGCACCATAAACCTGTCTTATCGCGTTCGCCTCTCCATCAGCCACCACAGTCCTCTTTTCCCTTTCAGCTTGTGCTAGTTTCAATGTTGCCTGCGCCTGACCTTCAGATTTGAGTATTGTAGCTTGTTTTTCACCTTCAGCCCGCAATACTGCAGCACGCTTCAATCCCTCAGCTTCAAGTATTGCAGCCCGCTTAGTCCTCTCAGCCTTCATCTGACGGCTCATAGCCTCGACAATATCTGTTGGGGGGTCAATCTTTTGAATTTCAACACGTGTTACTCGAACACCCCACCTATCCGTTGCATCATCGAGAATTCTACGCAACTCCAAATTAATCTTTTCACGAGAAACTAAAGCTTCATCAAGACTCATATCACCCATAATATTTCTTAAATTTGTTTGAGCGAGTTTAACCGCAGCAAGCTCAAATAAGGCGACATTGTAAATCACCTTGAAGGGATCTATCACTTGGAAGTATATTACAGCGTCAACTCCAACGTTAACATTATCTTTAGTGATAACTTCTTGTGCTGGAACATCTATTAAAGTTTCTCGCATATCAACCTTTTTAGTAATTTCGAACCCCGGAATTACGAAATTCAAACCTGAAGTCATTGTTCGATTATATTTTCCAACACGCTCAACTACTCCCCGCTCGTGTGGGCGAACTATGACAACGGATTTAATGATTATTATAACTGCTAAAACAAGGAATCCGGTTGTTAATACCACTTCTTCAATACTCATCATAAATTATATTCCAATTTAAGTCTTAAATACGGGAAGTGACCCCTCCAAACAATTACTCCTCATTTTTATAATACTCTTACATAAATTAACACTATAGTTAATGGTGATATCAATGAGTAAGGCATTATCAGAGTATTATGGTATGGATATGTACACCCAAAAAGCCCAATTTGTGGGCAAGCTTTCCGATGTAATCCTAAATCTCGAGAAAGGAGAGATAATGCGGTTAAGCCTCCACCCCTTAAGAGGGGATGTTTTATCAGGGGATGATGTTAAACGTATTTTACAACAAGAGAGTATTCCTTACGAAGAAGTTCTTGAGGTTGGTGATATTATTATTGTTGAAAAGCAACCTGTTTCGACTAAAAAATAGTTTTGTTAGGGTCCTTCAAATCCACAGTCGTTACAACTGTATTTAGTGCCAAGTGTCCTGCAGGATTTGCATCTCATTATTTTATCTTTATTACACCTTGGACAATTGAATTCAACATATCCCCTCAACACTTCTATTCCGCAGCTTGAGCATTTTTCCATGGGATATATATGC
>JBDRAY010000039.1:0-17760 GCA_043823295.1 Methanobacteriota archaeon
TCCCGTGGACGCTTGATTTGCGCAAACACGGTCTTTTTCATTTGCGCCTGGCATTCCAAACGCCATGACTATGTCACAGTCTTCCTCCTCAATGAGTTTTTTCGCAGCGACCGGCAGATCCTTTATTCCGGGGACGGTGTAGCGGACTATTTTTACTCCACCAGCGTTTTTCTTAAGCTCGTCTATTGCGTCCGCCGCCATATCGTATCTCGCAAACGTTGTGTCGCAGACTCCTATCTTCGCCATTTTTTATATGCTTCTAATACGTCTGACCCCTCGAGGAATACTAGACCGTTTTTCTCTGCATAAGCCTTCGCCTTCTCCGCCGTCAAGGCTTTGAAGGTTTCATCGTCCATCATCTCACAAACCACGGAGACTTGCGTGAGCCCCGCCATCTCAAGAAGTCCTATTGAAAGTTCTGTGTGTCCCTCCCGCTTGCCCAAGCCTGAAGAGATAAGAAGTGGAATGTGCCCGGGAGTTCGGAAATTCAAGCCAAACGCCTGTGGGTTTGGCTCGGCTTTCGCGATGTAGGCTAGTTCCCGTATGGTGAGCGCTCTGTCTGTGTCGGTTATTCCTGTGAATGTTTTCCTGTGGTTTACGGTTATGGAGAATGATGATTTTTCGTCGTAGGGTATGTCGTCGGCTTTAAGTTCCGGGAGGATTTGGAAGGATTTTGCTGCGGCTTGGTATATGTCTTGGATGAAGACTAGACTTAATTTTTCGGCTAAATCTTTTGCCAGGGCAGTGCATATCAATCCTCCCCCCTCGTTTCTCATCGTGCGTACGTGGGCTGGAGTGATTTTTTCGGCGGCGACTATAAGATCGGTTTCGTCTTCTCTCCCAGAGGAATCGTGCACGAGTATGAAAGAGCCGTCTTGAAGTGCCTTAAGCGCTTTTTCTATGTTTTCCATGGTATTGTAGGTAATAGGTAGGCAAGTATAAAAATACAAAAAAATAGTTAGTTACCACAAAATGAGTAGTGATACTTTTCCTTTGCTCTCTTGGATGATTTTTTAATAGAAGGAGAAGCTAAGTTTGAAATGGGGTGATGTGGTCACAATCCACTTGGATCATGAGGGCGTGAAAAAAAATGATTAAAAAACCCATTTGCATCGGCACCGCAAAACCCCTAAAATTCATCTTCCCATGAAATTAAATAGGGTCAGAAATTCACGCCCTCACTATTTCTTTAAGAAATGATATAATATGACAGTGGACGCAAAAGACATACTATTGGACGAGGAAACCCTCTTTAGAAACGAAAAAGTTTTAACCCCCGGATACGTACCCGAAAACATACAACACCGTGACGAACAACTCAAGGCACTGTCATACGCCCTTAAACCCGGCCTTCGAGGACTAAACCCCATAAACACACTAGTGTACGGCCCTCCAGGGACCGGAAAGACCACCATAATAAAACACCTCTTCGACCAGGCTAACGAGGCTTCGGGAAAGATTGTCACAGTATACATTAACTGTGAAGACGCGAACACGCGTTTCGCAGTCTTTGCGAGGATTCATGAAATGCTTTTCGGGACGAGTCCCCCGGACACTGGTAAACCCATTGAGTCGGTGAAGGAGAAGATTTTTTCGAAGCTTTTGAAGGAGGATAAGGGTTTAGTTGTTGCCTTGGATGAGTTGGATCAATTGTTCATCAAAAAAAACGTCGACAAGATTCTCGTGGATCTTTTAAAAGCGCATACGACTTACGGTTTTGACAGGGTGGGTGTTTTCGGTGCCATGATCGACGAGAGGTTTATGGCGAAGCTTGACGACAAGACTAGGAGTGTTTTCAACCCAGAACGTGTTTTCTTTGAGCCTTACACTCGTGACGAGCTTTTCGAGATTTTGTCGGAGCGTGTGAAACTTGCATATTATCAGGGGGTTGTGTCTAGGAAGGTTTTGGATTACATGGTTGATAGGACTTTTTCCCTTGGGGATTTGCGTATTGGAATTGATCTTTTAAGGCGGAGCGGGTTGGTCGCCGAGCGGGATGCCAAGCGCGAGATAACCGTAAAGCAGGTTGACGAGGCTTTTGGGGGGGGATCTCAGATGCTGGCTTTAAAGAATACTATCAGAGGTTTGGATGATACTGAGAGGAGCCTGCTTTCATACCTTGCGTCTTCGGGCGAGGAGGTTTCTGGAGTCGTCTATGAGGAGTTCAAGGAGGAGACGGGTGTTGGAATTAAAAAGTATAATGAGATGGTTAAAAAGTTAGAGCACTTAAAGCTTGTTGATACAGTGCATCTTGAGGGAGAGCGGGGTAGGAGTAGGAAGATTGTGTTGCGGTATAAGGCTCAAGACATCCAAAATCATGTTAAAACGTGTAAATAGTTTACACGTGAAAAAAGACGTATATGGGTGGAATCTGAATTAATGTTTACAAAATTTTATAAAAACATGTAAACTAATTTTTTTTAGAGCCTGTTTACGTCTAACACGTTTACGTCTGAAACACCGGCGAGATCTGAGACTTTCTGCTCGATTTCTTCGAGCCCGCCTTCCGAGTCGCTTAAAAGAAGGTTTGCTTCAATACAGTTTAATCCGAACGCCACTGGCTTGATCTCGAGAGAGTGGATTTTACCGTAATCGGAGACGATCTCACCAAGCTTTTCCTGTATAGCCTCCAAGTCGACGTCAACGCCCTCAGGCAATACCTTAAGCTTTGCGACAACATTCAATTCAACCATTTTAAGCTGCAACACTCCTTTTTTCAACAAAGGAAAAATTGCCTGGAAGCTTCTTGGAAGCCGCCTTAAGAGCGTCTTTCACACGGTTAAAACGCTCGTCCGTGTGGTTGAAGTAGACTGTGAACACTGGCTGAGATTTGTAGACCCTGGCTGCTCGTCCAATGGGCTTACCGTAGGACTTTCTCATGCCGTCCTGAACCCGGTCTGCCCCAGCACCAGTGGCCATAGTATTCTCCCTGATTATGTGGTGAGGGTAAACGTTTATTTTGAAATGGTAGTTTGCAGCGCCAATAGCCTTCTCGATCTTTTTTTGTATTACGATTCGGGCAGCCTCAATCGAGTTGTGCCTAATTATGATATCATCTTTGACTGCTATTGCTAGGGTGGAGTCAAATGTGCCTGAGACGTTGCCCATGTCAAACCGGGTTATCTTCGACCCGGGGATTCCAGTAATGAAAGAGTCTGCAGGATTATTTGAAACCCGCGAGTATGCGGGAGTATCCCACCTGTAGCATCTTCCAGGACGAATACGTTTAGCCATTTCAGACTACTAATAATGTAATCAGGATTTAAAAATGCCCCCTTACAATACATTATAATGGTTGGAGCACGCCCGAGTTTCGAGGACCGGCACGTTTTGAAGACTTTCGTGAAACTTAAGAGTAAAAGATGCGGTCGCAAGAGACTTGTGAAGGAATTAGGTTTGGGGGAAGGAAGTGTGCGGACGATACTCAAGAAACTGAAGAATAAGGGTTTCATCGCGTCAGTAAAGCAGGGCCACGCCCTAACCCCTCTTGGAGAGGAATTCATCAAGGATTTTCTTGAACGATTCACTGAACCTGTGAAATTAGAGTCCTTCGACCTTGCGTGTGGAAGCCCCAAATACGTGACTTCAGTGCATGATGCCGCCGCAAATATAAAAAAAGGTTTGGATGAGAGAGACACTGCTGTAAAGGCTGGCGCCGACGGGGCAGTAGTCATGATCTATAAAGGAGGGGAGCTTAAGTTCCCGATACATGATTCGAGCATGGACGAGTTATCCGAGACGAAGAGAAAGGTTTCAACTCTCGATTTGAGCGAAGGTGATGTTGTAGTCATCTCCTTTGGGAAGACCGAACTCTCCGCGCAAGACGGTTTGTATGCAGTGATAACTGACCTCATAGAGTTTAATGGGGTTTAAAACTCGCTTAGACTCGACTGCTTTAACTTGTCTACCGTACCCCAGCTTCTTCGAACAAAACTTGGAAGACAACCCTCCCTCACAAGCTTTCTCACAAACTTTTGGGTGCGCTCGTCGCTTGGATAGCCACTTCCAATGTTGCCGTATTCTTTCTTAAGATCTTCGATCTCCCGGTCTCGTTCAACTTTGGCTATTACTGAGGCAGCCGACGCCGGGATGTATTTGTCGTCCGCCCTGTGCTCGCAAACCATCTTGGGAATCTTATAGTTTGGATCGAGTTTTATGATCTGGTCGACTATTTTTTTCTCGTAGTTTTTCGCAATACTGTCGGTCGCATCGATAAATATCTTTGAGGGCTTAACCGTAAGAGACAGGATGAGTTCAGCGGTCTTGTCGGCTTCAATTACATTTAAAGACTTTTTTTTCCGAAGTTTATCGATCTCTTGGGGGGTAATTTTTATGGTAGACCATTCAATGGCTAATTCCTTTATCACGGGCTCAAGTTCCTCGCGTTTTTTAGGAGTCATCTTCTTAGAGTCCCTGACTCCAAGAGCTTTAAGTTTTCTAATGCTTTTCTCGTCGAGACATACACAAGCCATAACTAGGGATCCAATCACTGGGCCTCTTCCAGCCTCGTCTATCCCGCAAAACACGTCTTTCATATTAATTGTAAAACCAGATTACTTTCAGAGCTGAGTTTTGGTCTTTCTAAGCCAGTCCAAGTCGCTGACGTAAAGATTTCGAATATCTTTAAGACCGAGCTTTAAAGCCACCACGCGATCCACTCCAAGACCCCAGGCTAAAACCGGACAATCAAATCCAAGAAGCGGCTTTACAACTTCAGGCCTGAAGATTCCTGAACCCCCAAGCTCAATCCACTCGCCCTTCTCCTCAAAATACACTTCAGGTTCAACACTCATCTCAGTGTACGGGAAGTATGCAGGCCTAAATCGCACTTTAAAGCCCATCTGGTCGTAAAACTCCTTAAGGATTGAAAGAAGGTTTCTGAAAGTCGCATTCTTGTCCACAACAATACCTTCGACTTGGTAAAACTCTGGAAGGTGCTTGTAATCCAGTGACTCGTTTCGGAAGGTTTTACCCAGAGAAAAAACCTTAACGGGAAGATCCTCGGGAGAGAGACCGCTAAGATACCTTGCAGTCACGGCCGTAGTGTGAGTTCTAAGAACTGTTCGGTAAGACTTGGACTTATCCCACTTGTACTGCCAACCCGCCGAACCAGTAGAACCTCCAGATTCATGGGTTTTGGCGACATCCTTCCAAAGCCTGTCAAATCCGGGGATATCGATTTTAGAGGGTTTTTTAAGGTAGAATGTGTCGTGCATGTCCCGGACTGGATGATCCTGGGCGGTGAACAACGCGTCAAAGTTCCAGAAAGACGATTCAACGAAATTGCCGGAAATCTCAGAGAATCCCATTGAAATGAAAATCTTTCTAATACGCTCTAATTCAACTTGAAGCGGGTGTTTTTTCGCAGGATACTCGGGTTTCACGTAAACTGAGACGTCATAAGGGCGGAACTTCTTGTTCTTCCAACCTGAAGACGTTATAAGCTCTGGGGTGAGTTGGGATAAGCTATCCTCTATTTTCAATGATTTCGATGCTAAAATTCCTTTTTTTGTTGCCTTGAACTTTATAATCTTCTCCTCGCTCAATTTTATGACGTTTTTCCTAGCCTTTAACTGTTCAACTGCCTCTTTTTCTTTTTTAGATAAATCATTTACGATAAGTTTTCTTTTTTCCTTAAGAAGTGTTAGGAGTTTTTCATCCTCGGTTTCGGATGAGTCTGTGGTTTTCACCAACCCTTCAGAAAAAGTTATTACTCCTTTTTTCTTGAGCCAGCCAAAACCGATTTTGAAGGTCTCGGAGTCGACCTTTTTTTTCAGCTCGGTAATTCCAATTTCTTTCCCAATCGCGTTCATTAGCCTTCTTTCTGGCAGGCCTTTTTTTGCGTACTCTGTTCCCTCATCGCCTAGAGAAACTTCAATCTTAATCTCTTCGGGAGATTCAATAAATTCCTTAGTCTTAAGCCAGGAGACTGCACGCAAGACCGCATCAGCGTCTAATCCAGTCTCTGAAGATGTTTTTTCAGGATTAGACCACTCGCCGTTAGACAGTGCTTTTAAGACCTTGACTTCATGAGGATGTAATTCCATGGGTTAAAAAGAAATTGGACAAGTGGAAATAAATACTCTAATCAAAGGCTATGCTTCACAACGTATCAGGCGACTCCTTAAAGGAGAGAAGACTTTTATTGCGAAAAAGCAAGGGGACGGTGGGGTGTGAGTCAACATTAAAACAGACTTCAATATCCCTTCGATTCTCATCAACACCGGAAGACGAGTCTAATTCAAGAAGATATGTCACATACTCAGTCTTCCAAAGGTAGTCAACAACAGCCAAATCATTACTTAAAGACCCCTTATACTTTGACTCGACCTTGCAGTTTCTTGCACCATCCATAAAATCCAAATCACAACCACCATCCGTAAGTTTTTCAATTACGTGAAAGACTGCAAGACAATCCTCACAAAACCTTTTAGGCCTTTCAAGCTCCTGACCACCCATCAAGTACGTTCCAACAGGAACGAAAAAAAGACCATCCAGCATACCCTCATTGTCCAAGATAAACTTGGAAATCCTGGTTGAATTCACAAGGCTTGCAGCAATAACCGGTTGACTAGTCAAAACCGAGACTTCCTCAAGCACCCTGGAAAAATTACTGGTATTTAATATCAACTCGGAGGCCAAGTCGTCGCTTCCAGTCAACATCCCTTTGATCTTAAAAGGTGAGTTTCCCACATCAAAGTCACAAATCTTGACACCGCTCCGCTCTCCGGCAAGAATCGCGTGAGGATGAGATGCCTTAAGCTTAAAAGACCTTGTTAAATCGCTTAAAACAGTTACGCTACTTGCTCCGCAACTCAAAGCTACGGAAATGGTTGAGGTTGCTCTGAGAGTGTCTACAATGACCACTAATTCCCTTCCCCGGGATTTAAAGTGATTTTCACTTACCTCATCCCCCCATCTCACGTCAACTTCAATCATATAAAAAACCCCCCATGTCTTTTAGTATTCAAAAAGGATTAGTTATACCAACACCCTTTATTTAAACACAAGATACCCACCCTTTAATACTGAAATGATCAAACTCACAGACAAGGAGAAGATCGTCTTCTACGGCCTCGTTAGATGGCCGAACCTAAACGATATTGAACTTAGCGATAAAATCGATGTTAAAAGGCCTACCGTAACTGCCATAAGAAACAAGTTAGTTGCGAAAGGCTATTTCACAGAACTCACCCTACCAAATCTTGGAAAGATTGGTTGTGAACTCTTAGTTGCAAGATATGGTGATTTCAACCCCTTGACTCCGTGGGGTAATAGAGAGCGGTTTGCAAGCAGGGAGCCAGTGCTTTTCTACAGGATATCCACCGACACGTGCCGTATAAGTCTTGCAGCAGCCGAGAATTTCACTGAAGTTAGAAGGTATTTGGATACGGCGGCGCACAGGCACGCTACCCATAATTTCTTGACTGCAAACGGTATTAAACACGTCTATTTTCCCTTAGGATTGAGTAAACTCTTCCTTTTTTTCGATTTCGCCCCTCTTCTCAACAAACACTTTAACCTCGGGATGAATGAGAAAATTAATTTAGACCCAAAATTCCGAAAAACTGAGATTGTAGGGTTGACAGACGCTGAAAAGCTTGTCTTGTATGCAATGGTAAAGTATGGGTCGATAAAGGATAAGGATATTGCAGATAAATTATCTCTAACTAGACAGAGGATAAACACCATTAGGCAGAAAATTGAGTCGAAAAAACTCGTTTCAACGGTTAGATTCCCTGATTTAGGTAGATTAGGGTTCGAAATTATTTCATTCAGCCACGTATTTATGGATCCGAGGGTATCCTTAAAAGAGAGGATTAAGAGTGTGGAGCAGGTCATAAGAGAGGGGTCCCAGTATTTGATAATCTCGGGGAACATGGAGAGCATTCTTCTGTCCGCTTTCAACAACTACTCAAGCTTTGAAAAAACCTTAGGTCAGTTAATAAGCCAATACACTAGAAACCATTTCTTGGCGAAAGATCCGACCATAAAGATCATCCCGGTAAACCAGATTAGAAACCATTTGAAACTTCGTTGCGCGCCTCTGGTGAAAAAAATTTTCAACATAAAAAAAGAAATTTAATCACACGTAGTCTGCTTTCGCGTGTTTAACTTCCGACTTTTTTTTGAAGTCGAATTTGCTTTTCTTCTCCTTTTTAAGCTCTATCCGGTCGACTTGGCACACGAGAAACGGTATGTCGAGCATGGCTCCCGCAATGATGCATTCTCCGACGTCGAGACTGTCGAGGTCTGAGATTATTGCGTCGTTTATTGATTCGAAGCTTCTACGGATGTGGTCTTTGTCGCGTGGGTTTGTGATGTGCATGTAGATTCCGGTATTGCATTGAGATAGGATTTCCTCGTCGATTTTGCTGGGCTTCTGGCTTATGACGCACAATCCGATGCCGAATTTCCTACCTTCAGAGGCAACTCTTTGAAGCTGTTTCTTGCAGGAGTGGGAGAGATTCGATCCAGCGTAGTTGTGGGCTTCCTCGACGACTAGAAGTAGCGGGTAATCTATTTTTTCCCCATCGAAATCGTTTAGTTTGTTGATACGGGATGACAAAAGCTCTTTAGAAAGGTATGAGACCACGGAACGCCTTACATTCTGGGAAGCGAGCGAACAGTCGATTATCGTGACCTGGCCTGGCTCTACAAGACTTGAAATGTCGGTACCGAATTTGTCGAAAACGTCTTTAAACACTCGTTCGAGTGTCTTGAGCTTGCGGGTTAAGGCTGCTATTGTTCCTTCATGGTAGACGTTTACGTTAAGCTTGCTTGTGCCTGAGACAACGTCACTTAGATTGTAGTCGCCGGATAGATTACCGAGTATTTCCACGAGCGCAGACTCCTGCGGTTCCGTTAAATGGAGGAAGTGGTGATAGTCTGTTGCCTCAAGATTTGAAACTGGAATTTTCAGCTGTGAAACGCCTTGCCGAGTCCTTTTAACAGTGTGCACTTCAATCTTAAAGGGATTTTCGGATGCGAGTTTAGACAGGATTCTTGCGTATTCCCCATGCGTGTCTACCACTACTACGGGAAGTGACAGTAAACCGAATTCTTTTATAAGATTTGACGCTGTATAGGATTTCCCGGATCCAGTGCTTGCAAGAATTGCGGTGTGACGGTCGAATTCACTTGCATTAAGAAAAGCCCTCGCATTCGTACCATGAACCGTTCCAAGACTTATTGAATCCGAGACCGAAAGAATTTCCTCAAGATCACTTTTATCGACTAGAAAAACTTCAAGATAAGGCTTCAAAGGTTTTTTCAAACGCTTAAGCCTCCCATTCACAAGCGATCCGAAAACCTGAACTTCCGCAATAAGCTTTTGCTTGGCCCCAATCTTGTCATCTTCGATATAATGCATTGACGCGACAATCCCGAAATTATCTGAAATCTTTACGATGCTCCCAAGCTCAAGCTCCTCCCCTTGAACCTGGACTTCAAGCTCTCTTCCATGAGAGGATACTACGACGCCAACAGGATTCATGGTATAAGAAAAGTGTTTCAAATAGTTAAATAAATGGAAAAAATTCGTTTTTACAGGATTAAAAAGGAAGTCAGAATTTTAGGTTTGGATGACGGACCTTTTAGAAGAGGTGATCAGGAAGTAATCGTCGTCGGGACCGTATTTCGGGGTGGAAACGTAATGGACGGAGTACTCTCAACCAAGGTTTTGGTTGACGGACTCGACGCGACAAAAAAGGTTATCGAGCTCGTAAACAATTGCAGTTTCAAGGATTTGAGGGTGATAATGCTTGACGGCCTGGGTTTCGGGGGATTCAACCTCGTAGACATAAAACGGGTTTACAAGGAGACGGGTTTGCCCGTGATAGTTGTCGTCCGAAAGAAACCGGATTTCAAGGAGATAGACAAGGCTTTAGACAATATTGACCGAAAGATTGAGAGGTCTAAAATCATTAAAAATGCCGGGGAGCCGGTGAAAGTCGAGACTGGGAAAAACAAGTTTATTTACATGCAATGCGCGGGATTAGATCTTGAGGATGCGAAAAAGATAATAATTATTTCTTCGACGCGAAGCCTTATTCCCGAGCCGATACGGGTTGCGCATTTGATTGCGTCGGGAATAGTGTCAGGTCATTCTCGGGGGAAAGCTTGAAATCAGTGCTATTTGATTTTTACGTGTTCTACTTCAAATGGGTTCGTCTTGATGACAACTCCATTTCCGTGGGATAACATGCCAACATTCACTATTTTGGTTTCCCCAATGAAGTCTTCTTCCCCCGCCGACTCGTGAATGTGCGAGCATATGCACGCGGATGGTCTTTTCTCCTCGATTATTTTTCGAAGGGATGCTGAGCCTACGTGCGCTCCTGAAGGTACTCTATCGCACTTAGTGTCTTTCGGTGGGAAGTGGGTTACTAATACTATTTTTTCTGTTTTTGCCTGTTCGAAGAGTTTCGTTAATTTCTCACTTATTTCTTCTTCGCTCAGTTCCATTGGTGTTTCGAATGGTGTTGGATTGCTTCCTCCAAGCCCGATAAATGAGGTTCCGTTTAATTCGACTACTTTTTCGTGGAAGTTCATATCGTGTTTTTTTATTATGTCGACGATTTCGAGTTGATCGCAGTTTCCGGGCATGGCGAGAAGTTTTGCATCGTCTTTCAGAAATTCTAGGGCGTATTTAATGTCGATTAGATTTTGTTTCGGGTCCTTGAATCCAACGCTGTAGTCTCCCATTAGGATTATGTAGTCAATGTTGTCTTCATCGGATGTCGTCATGTCCCTTTGGACGATAAAGTCCCGGGCGAGGACTAAACCATCCTGGTCTCCGTGAATGTCTGCAATGCAAAGAATATTCATTGTGTATTAAATTACTCATTAGGAATAAATACTGAATTAAATGGCAATCTTTAGGAGAAGGAGGAAGGATCGAGTTGTTATTGATCCAAGCCCCGGGCCCGTGGAAAGGGCATTAATGAATGAGAGTGCACTTATTCCGGAAGAGACTCCGGAGGAGTGTTTTATGAAGATAATGGAAAAGATGACTTTTGAGCAGTCATTAGATAAGGAGGATTATGAAAGGCGTGTGAAGGCTTGGCTTCTGAAGGGTTTTGGATACGCGAAAATCGCAAGGGATGAGGGGGTAGGTCTTAATACCATACGCCAAATCATTGGGAGGGCGAGTATCATGTTGCAGAAAGCCGCCAATCTTTCAGAAGAGGAAATTTTAGCTTTTCGGAAAAAAGCGATTCAGAATCAGATGGAGCGGATTGGGGAAGAGCAACCTGAGATTGAGGTGAACATGCGAGTTACTTGCTCGTGGATGGATGGTGATTCAGTCGATGATATTTCCAAGCGCTCGGGCATTGAGCCGGAAGTAGCAAAGACTCTGATAAAAGAAGGCAGGCAAATCCTTCAAAATGACATTGGATTATCGAATATGGAGTTTGCTGGGATTAGAACCCGCTCTCAAACCCGAAAATAGATTCAGTCACTCTACCGTCACGCTTTTCGCAAGATCTGCCTCGCTCACATGTGTTCGCTCGGTCCCTCACCAAGTCATTCGACAGTTACACTCTTGGCGAGGTTTCTCGGCTTGTCCGGGTCTAATCCCTTAAGCACTGAAATATAGTAGGCGAACAAGTGGAGGGGGACTATATCCAGTATGGGTGCGAATAAGGGATTCACTTCAGGGACCTTGAAGACACCTTTAGGCCCCACGGTCAAAACGGAAGCTCCCCGAGCTGCCATCTCCTGGATGTTGGATTGCATTTTCTTTCCGAGCTCGTCAGTAGACAATACTGCGATAACGACTACTTCAGACTCAAGTAGTGCGTTGGCGCCGTGCTTTAACTCCCCCGCAGGATATGCTTCGGCATGAACATAACTGATCTCTTTTAGCTTGTGGGAGCCTTCCAATGCTGTCGGGTAGTTTTGTTTGCGTCCGATGTAGAAAAAAGTTTTAGTGTTTGCGTATTTTTCTGCAATATCCTTGATGCTGTCGTCACCCAAGATAAGGGATATTTTTTCATGGATTTCAGACAACTCCTTAAGATGCGCCTTGGCGTCCACTTCAGAAATTGCTTTTTTTTGCTGGGCAACACTTAAGGCTAAACCAATAAGGCAGACAAGCTGGCCTATGTAAGCCTTCGAGGATGCTACTCCAATCTCGGGGCCTGAGTGGATGTAGATTGTTTTATCGGCTATACGGGTGAGCGAAGAACCCACTACATTGATGATGCCCACAACATAAGCTCCGCGCGATTTCGCACCCTTGACCGCGGCTAACGTATCTGCAGTTTCCCCAGACTGTGATATCGCGATTACGGCACAATTATCATCAATCGTGTTTAATGTGGAGTACCTGAATTCAGATGCGACGACTGATTCTGCCTGAATGCCAAAGTGTTCGAGAGTATATTTACCGACCATACTGGCATAGTAAGCGGTCCCGCATGCGACGAGATAGATACGCTTTCTAGCAGTAAGCGCAGCAGTAATTTCATCGACACAGTCTCTTAGCCCACTGAATGCTTTTTTTGCCGCGTCAGCCTCCTCCATGATTTCCTTGAGCATAAAGTGGTGGAAACCGCCTTTTTCCGCTTCCGCAACATCCCATTTAATCTCTTCGACTCTGGGTTTGATTCTCTTACCCGTCGATAAATTCCACAATTCGATGGATTTTTTCGTGATTACTCCGTAATCCATATCATCTAAAATGACCAATTTTTTAGTATAAGGTAAAAATGCGGGTGCATCAGAGGCTACGTAGTTTTCTTGCTTGCCCACACCTAATAGAAGCGGGCTTTCGTTTCGTGCCACCAGGATTTTATCGGGCTCGTGCAGTGAAATCACAGTCAACGCAAAGCTTCCGTGGAGTCGGTGAAGAGCCTTCTTAAAAGCGGTGAGCAAATCCCCCTCATAATAAAGTTCGATCAGGTGGGCGATTACCTCAGTATCAGTTTCAGATTGGAACGTAAAGCCGTGTTTTGTAAGCTCCTCTTTTAATTCCTGGAAGTTTTCAATGATGCCGTTGTGTACCACTGCAATTTTCCGGTCTTGACTTAAGTGGGGGTGTGCATTAAGTTGTGATGGTCGACCGTGTGTTGCCCAACGAGTGTGGCCCGCCCCAATTTTTGAATCTAATTCCTCAGGCTTGATTTTACTTCGAACTTCGTCAACCTTTCCCTTATCTTTTGGTATGATGATTTCTTCCCCAGTGATGCACGCAATACCAGCTGAATCATACCCCCGATATTCCAAGCGCTTTAGCATGTCAAAAAGTATTTCAGGCGCATTCTTCCCACCAACGTATCCAGCTATCCCACACATTTCGCTTAATATATGGTGGTTGTGTATTTTAAAACGACCTTATTTTATACTCCCAAAGCTAATGTTTTAGGAGGGGATTTCATGGAAATCTTTGAGAATAAGGAAACAGGCGGTTGGCTGCTTAAGGATGGGGATAGAATCCTAAATCTTACTGCAGAAGAATTTGATGATCTTCGCGGGGGAGTATTACCAATCATTTTGTATCGCATGAAATACGGTAAAGAGGCTAAGGAATGAACGACAAGTACACTGGATGCTGGACGGCGCTTGTAACCCCCTTCAAAGACGATTATACGGTTGACTGGAATCAGCTTGAAAAAAACATAGCCTTCCAGGTCAATGAGGGTTTGACCGGGCTACTTCCCATGGGAACCACTGGCGAGTCTGCAACAGTCACCCATGACGACCACGCGAAAGTAATTGAGAGGGTTGCGGAATTCGCATCTGGGAAAGCGCTTGTTTTGGCGGGTACTGGATCCAATTCTACGGATGAGGCAGTCTATGAGACTGGAAAGGCTGTGGATTGTGGGGTTGACGCGGTTTTGCTCGTAGACTGCTACTACAACAAGCCTGGAAGCCTTTGGCTTAGAAGGGAGTATTACTCTCCTGTCGCTGAGAAATTCCCTGACGTGGATATCATACCTTATGTCATTCCTGGAAGAAGTGTTACAGTCTTAAAGCCCGAGGATCTTGCGATACTTAGGAGTGAGCACTCAAATATTGTGGCTGTTAAGGAGGCTACTGGTGATTTTGATCGGATGATTTGGACTAGGGAACTTATGGACGACGACTTCAACATATTGTCTGGCGATGACCCGAACACTTTTTCCATGATGACTGACGAGGGTATTGGAGCTTCTGGAGTAGTTTCTGTTATTTCGAATATTACTCCAGGTGCGATTGAAAAATACGTTCGACAGATACTTGCCGGAAAGATTGATGATGCCCGTATAATCGACAACGCACTACAACCGCTTTTCAATGTAGTCGGCATCTCAACCGAGGAGGAGATAACACTCCCTGACGGAAGCACCGTGAAAATCACCTACAAGTTTCCGAACCCGGTTCCAGTGAAAACCATGATGTGCGGGCTTGGAATGCAAGAGTTAACGTGTAAGAGGCCGTTGGGAAAGCTTACGAAAAAGGGAGTTGAGATGGTGCGAAGCGCGCTTAGGACGGTATGGGAGAATACTCCAGAACACCTTGAGCCTGTGGGAGGATTCTACGACGTCGACATCTCTGAAAGAATCGCAAACGACAAGTATTGGACTGAACTCAGTTACTGATTCAACCGGTCCAGTACCTTCTCCTCAAGACTTCTAGAATCCTTTTCTGAAGGAGGATTCTCCTCGGATTCAGGGTGGAGTTCACCCAAACGCATCTTCTCCTTGTCAGCCAGTGAAAGCTTCTTCTCGGGTTTTTCCTCTCTCTTATCCTCAACCTCCTCCTTGCTCACTATAAGCTCAAGGTAGGTGTCGTAGAAATTGCCGTGAAGTTTATCATTCACGCTGAGATTCCAAGAAAACTTGATGTTGTGACCTTTAAATAGTTTTTTTAACTGCTCGCCCACCTCCTCGTCAGACTCAAGCATCTCTCCGGGAGGGTAGAATACAACTGCGAACGCCTGGAGAATCTTATGCTTGTGGGCTTCAGTAAGAATCTTGTCGTCGATTTTGTCGAAGTGGTCGTGGTGGACGCAGACGTCATCAACCTTGCTAAACCAATCCATAACCTCGTCGGAATGCTCAAGAGTATGCAAGTCAGGGAGCGAATCCTTGTGGTCCGTGATGTATAAGTGAATGTCGAATGTCAATTTAGTATCTAATAATTATTTTTTTTATTAGTTAAAAATCAGCCCATAAACCTTGCTATCGTGATGAATCCTGTGTGTCCGAGCATTCTTGTGTCTGGGCGGACTGTCTTCATGTTCCATGTGCGTTCGAGTGTTTCGATTGTTTCTGATTCGAAGTCTTGTTCAAGGGCGTCGTAGACTTTTTTTGATTGGGTGATGCTTGGTGAGTATGACGTCAAGTATCCTCCCACTTTTAAGGCTTTTTTCGCGTGTTCTACGACGAGCCATGGTTCTGGCAAGTCGAGTATTATCGCGTCTAGATTCTTCTCTTTTATTCCCTCGTAGATGTCTCTTTTTTTCAGGTTGATGTTTTTTATGTTGAATCTTTCGAAGTTTTTTCGTGCTATTTCCGCGAAATCATCCCTTATTTCATAGGTTGTGAGTTTTCCGGGTGACACAATATTTGCGAGAAATGTGGATAGTAGACCTGATCCTGTCCCTGATTCCAAAACCTTTGAGTTTGAGGATATGCCTGTTTTAGCTACTATCGTGCCGCAATCTTTGAGCGTTACGGCCTGCGGACCTCTCTTCGCCTTGTGGAAGTAGTCTATTACGTTAGGGCTGAGTACCCTGAAAGTTCGGCCAATGTTGGACTTTATTGCGTCTCCCGGTTTCGCCGAGTTTAGGTCATTCGCAGTGATGAATCCGTATTTTGTGTGAAAGTCGGATTTCCCTTTTACCAGGTAAGTGTTACCTTTCTCATCAATTAGTAATCTCAATTTAATTCAGTATTATTTGGATTGACAATATATTTAATTAAGAGTAGAAAACATTCCGAAACCGGCTTAATCCTGTGTCTTTCATTACGTGGTCGTCTATGTGAATTATTTTCGGTTGATTATGATCGTTGTTGTCAATGATTATGTTTGCGTGAGGATTTACTTGTCTGAAATGCTTCTTGTATGAGGGATCGGAAGCGAGGATGAAACGGTTTTTAATATAGATTGGAGTTTCATCCACCCGGGCTTTATTTCGTATCAGTTCTCTTTGAAGTCTTACTCTAGAGTTTGTATGGATTAAAACGGATAAATCCAAGTGTCTTCTTATTGAATCATCGAGTGAGTACATTCCTTCCACTAGTACTATATCATTTTTCTTGATGGTGTGTTTGATCTTTTTTGTTTCCCTACCTGTTTTGTGGTCATAGTTTGGAATGAAAAGTGTTTTTTCCCCTTTCCGAATTTTTTCAAGGTCCTGGTTTATCTGGTCAAGTTTAAACCATTTTTTCATGTCAAAGAATTTTTCACTCGGAGGCAATCTTTTTTTCCTACCGATTACATAGTAATCCATTTTGATTACGTGGTGGTGTATTTTTGATTTAGCTAGCCTCTTGACTAGTTTTTTTACAAAAAAAGTTTTTCCAGCACATGATCCACCATCGATTCCTATGAATAAAGGCCGCTTATCAATTGAGTTAATATAGTCTTTTAGAACTTCAAATGGGTCAGAGATGAAAAAGTCGTTGTTTTTAATAAGATGTCGGACATTAACAGGGTGGGTATTGTCACGGGAATAATGCATAGAATGTGTGTCTAACAGAGGATTTCTTTGAGATAATACTTTCTCGATATTATATTCTTTGTTGTTTGATAAGGCCACATTATCATACATTATGACACCCCAACAATTATTTTTTATCAATGTGACACTTAACTATTACAGATACCTTATAAAAGTTTAAACTTCTGTAAAAAAATGGAAAAACCAGAATTTTAACTAAGTAATAAGTGATTTAACAGACTCGTCAACCTTGACTTGAAACTCTTCAAGAGCCCCAATATTATCAATCACAACATCAGCCAACCCCACAAGCTCGTCAAACATTGCCTCAGTCCCGCTGAAATCAGATTTTCTAAAATCATCCAAACTAATATCCGACTCCCCCCTAGTACTCCGCAAAACAGCACGCTCATATCTTACTTCAAGTGGAGCATCCACGAATAATAGTAAATTTGGTTTGGATGAGCGTACAAGTTTTGCCTCAGAAGCGTATCGAATACCATCGATTACAATAACTTTTGAATCAGACCTTAAAATCTTTGACCGCATCGCGTCTACTAGAATGTTTTCCCCGAATGATTTTCTCAAGGTTTCCCCTAAAAGTTGGAGGTTTTTTCGAGTATCCTCAATTCCTAATGTTTCGAGGATGTCTTTGAGTATGTCGGAAAAACGAAAAGTTTTGGCGTAATACTTTTCTGACAGATATTTCGCAGCCTCGCCTTTCCCCGATGCGATGCGCCCGATTAGGCCAATAACCAACGTCATTTGGATTTTTTTTCAATGCACTGGTCGTCGTAGCATTCGACTTCAGGTTTTAATATAGAATATTCGACTCCTGCTTCATATAAAATCTTTTTTGACTCAGAAGACGCATGATAATCCTTGTCTGCCACGACCCTTCTTATACCGGCATTTATGATCATCTTTGCGCATGAATAGCAGGGCATCATCTTTGTGTATAAAGTCCCACCATCCACGGAGACTCCGACTTTCGCAGAATGGACTATCGCGTTTTCCTCAGCATGACAAGTCCTTACACAATGCCTGCTTGTAGAGCCGTCTTCATGCGTCATAGTCTTCATCTGATGACCTACTTCATCGCAGTG
>JBDRAY010000040.1:0-10491 GCA_043823295.1 Methanobacteriota archaeon
TGGCAGCATAAAAACCGAAATAATTGAAGGATGCTCTGAAAGATGCGTCGGCGGAGTTTGCGTGACCGCTGAAGGAGATACTACTACGTCTCTTAATAATTGCGCGTGGAATGATCAGGAATGCTTGGACTACTGCAGCGAAAATTGCGCTGGCAAGGGGATGGAAGTCCGCGACTGCGTATACGATGAAGACGAGTGCAAGTGCTCAGTATCCTGCGGAATGACGCAGACTACGACCATTCCATCCACGACAATTGCTGGAGTTACCACAGTCCCAGGAACTACGACAACAATAACTTATACTACAAGCTGCGAAGGACTACTCTTCGATTCAAGCAACTGCGACGGAGACTGCGACTCCGCCTGTGAAACATGCACTCAATACCAGAGCACACCATGCTACTGGTGCGAGAAAGACTGCTCTAAAATCGGGTTAGGGTGGAGCAATAGTGTTTCATGTGACTTGAATCACGAGGTGTTGGAGACTCACGCTACTTGTGATGGATGTTATAACTGCGAGGAAGAGTGCCCCCTAGACACTGGAGGCGTTGATTACTATCGCCTTGCAGGTTGTGAAGGCGGCTGTTATTCAGATCTTTGCAGGAAAGTTAAGACGAGCCAGCCTCAAAGCCAGTACGCCGAGTGCTACAAGTGTTATGAGCCGGAGTGTGGAAACGGTCTTATCGAATACCCGGATGAGGATTGTGAGGTCGACGCTGACTGCATGGGTTACGCTTACTGCGACTTCGACTGCTTGTGCCAGCCAAATTGTATAGACTACTGCGATGATCAGGGTGTAGACGGCTACCAGTGGATTAACGACGGGGCTGCGGGAAGCCCTGCAATAGGTTCGACCAACCAGTGTTCGGATTGGGCGAGTCAGAAGCTTGCGCAGATTAGCCAACAGTGTCATACGAGCTGTGTGGCTTCGGCTTCATACTCTTACGACGGATCGTATGCCTGCTGTTGTGTGGACTGGAATAGTCTGCCTTGCGCGAATTGTCCAGGACAAAACCCGGTTTGCCCGACTCAAGATGCCTGCATGGCAACGCTTTAAGGATTAAAGGATGGTCTTAGGTTTTAAATCTGGGGGGGATATGCCCAAGACCGTCTTTGTTTTTATTGTAGTCTTGTTTTTCGGGGTAACTTATCTTTTAGTGGAATATCTTTTTCAAGGTTTCTACGTCGAGGTTACTTCCGCCATGCTTTTCTCATGGTTTTTCCTGCTCATCTTACACGGAGTTCCTGAAGACAAAAATGCACTTGAGCAAATCGTTAAACCTTTTATATTAGTTTTCACGTTGTCTTCGGGTGCAACTCTTCTTGCAGTGATTATTGTCGGAGGGTATGAACTCGCAGTTTTTATCGTGCACGTAATGGGCAGGTATTTCGAAGTTATTGAAATGATAATCGAGGAGATTAAATACTTGAACTTATTTTAACTTTCCTTCATCATCTATTACATGCCGATTAGACGTTTTCTATTCTGGGTTGGAAAGATTTTTGGGGGTAAGAAAAAATTCCGGCTCGCAATCTATGGCCTTCCCAACGCAGGGAAGACGTCTCTTGCAAACAGGATAAGCATGCAGTGGACTGGGAGGAGAATTGGGAGAGTGTCTCAGATCCCTCACGAGACGAGGAGTTTAAACCAGGTGAAGGAGGTTACAATAAGAGTCGAAGGTAAGGAGTTCACAATAGACTTAATCGACGTTCCTGGAATATCCCATAAAAACGATCTTTTCGACAGGCACTACAAGATGTTTCTCTCCAAGATGTCTAAGAAAAAGGCGAAGCAGCGGGTTTCGGAGGCAATACTCGGAGTCAAGAAGGCGGTAGTACTTCTGGATTACATTGACACCGCCTTACTAGTCATGGATTCAAGCGAAGACCCCTATGACCCCACGAATTTTTTGATTTTAGGCGCACTCAAAGCCAAAAAAGTCCCAGTCATCATCGTTGCAAACAAGATTGACCTTCCAATGGCAAATCCCGCAAGCATTCGGGAGACCTACGACGACTATCCAGTCGTTGAATTGTCGGCGAAAAAAGACAAGAGTATTGACACACTATACAAAGCGATTGCAGCCCACCACAAGTAATTTTTTTAAATGTTTAGCATTCCGCCCAACGTCTTTTGAAGGATCCATCCTGCAAGAAGGAACAGTCCGATTGAGAGAACGAGCATTACGGGAAAGTATTTCAAGCCTTGCTTTTCCTCCCCAGTCATTATCAATCCCGCGACTATCGAACCGAAGAAGGTCGAGGCTAAAAGCGAGATAATCGAGTATTTTTGAATGAACGGGGCCTTGATTTTCACGTCCATGATCGCGATGGGCATGGCCCTTGAAAACTCCCCCATGTTGGAAGGCATGTTCTTGGAGATCATCTCCATATTCTGAGTCAATAATGTGACGAGGAATGAGGATAATGCAAACAATGCGGGGGCGCCCAAGCCTATCGCAATCAGGATGAAGAACACGTACATTAAAACAGACGCCGAAATCTCCTTCTGAATTATCTGCTGGTCGCGAAGATCCGAAGCTGTTTGATCAAGAAGGTCTGCAAGCTTTCCACCAGACTTTAAGCTTTGAACGATTAGATCCACTGTCCGCTCAAGGTTTGTTGATTTTATCCTGTCGGTCATCTTGCCCAAGGCTTCGGCCAGGCTTCTGCCAGCCATGGTCTCCTTCCCTATCCGCCTGATCTCGTATTCCAGGGGGCCGAACTCGGGGCGAGCCGCCATAAGAAGCGCCTTATCGGTCGTAAGGCCCGCCCTGATGTTTGAGCTCATAAGCTGCAGTGCGTCTGGAAGGACTTCTTCGACGAATTTTCCTTTCGAATCGGCGGAAAGGCTCACCCATAGGAAGAGGATTAGTTGGAAGACAATAAACACTCCGAGAAATAGCACGTAGCTTGGAATCTGAAGCACATTTTCCAATACAAAGGCTGCGATAAATGCTATTCCCGTGCCGAATATTATTGCGAATCCTAGGAATTCTTCGGCGTTAATCTGAAGGTTTGAGTAAGAAAGGTTCTCCTTGATTTTCCGTCTAAAACCCTTCGGCAATAGCTGTCCAATAGGCTTGTAAGGGTCCATCATCTTCCAATGAGATTAGGCCTCTTCGATTTTATAAGTCCGATAAATATTACTTGCATGAAAACGATTGCAATTAAAAGAATCCAGAAGGTCTGTTCGGTCCCGATAGCTTCCATGCCGGGGAAAGACGCAAGAATGATTAGCATCGTAACTCCCATGGAAGGCATGATAACCGCAATCATCATGTACATCATAGCCAGGGGATTTAAAATAGACTTGTATCTTCGAATCTCGACAAGCTGTTCCTTAGCCAGGCTTTTTATGACCTCAGACAAGTTGGCACCCACGTCACTTCCGGATTTCATGCTGTTTACAATCTGCCAGAGAGACCTCCTAAAATAGGGGGAAGGATTTCTGACGGCCACTTCCTCAAGTGATTGGACCATGTCGGAGCCCGCATTCACTTTTTCGACGACGAGCTTGAATTCCTCGGAGATTGGTCCGTAATCACCCTGGGCTATCGAAACTAGAGTGTTGAATACGGGTATTCCAGAGCGGATTTGTATGAGAATGCTTCTAAGCGCGAAAAGAAGGTTTCTTTCAACGTATTTTACTCTGTGGTTTACGATCGATTTAGGATACATCATAAAATACATGAACATTACCCCGCCAATCAAGCATCCGAGAAGCAGACTTAATACGGGATTTGAATTACCCCCTAAAGTCAAGATTACGTGAATGATTACGGCCGGGATGATCGAAGTTATAAGAGTCGTCACGAAACACACAGACATAAAACCCCTAGCGCTCACATCATACTCTTCAGCAACGCCAGACTGCTTTAAGACGAGCCCAGTATAAGGGAATGCCTTGCTCATAATATTTCCAACGCCAGTGAAGTATTTAGCCACACTTCGGATTCTGGAGTTTCCAAGAAAAGGCATGTGGATTGTTGAAGGCATGTTAAATACTTACTAAAAATGGATTTAATAAGTGCTCAATAAAAACCCCACAACCGCTTTTTGTCGACTGGTTTCTGATCCCCCCATTCAAGGACTGTGAGCCCTTCAAGAATCACGTTTGGATCCGTTCTGCTTTCAGCCCGATTCACAATTCTTAAGGGATTGTCTGAAACAGTCTTTACAACAACATTCGCAGGGATTCCCAAGGCAACCCCAACCGCCATGAGGTCCTTCGGAGACCTAATTCCATACTTCTCTTTAGCACCAGAAGCCAATACCACATCAACTTTGGCCTTCCCGGCAAGACGGACCAATCTTTTAAAACAATTCAAAGTGTTGGCACGAAAAAAGCCGGTCGACTCAAGGAGCAGTGAAACAGGGATTATTATGGCGATACCACGCTCACCCATATTCTTAAGGGACACGAAGTCTAGCGCCGGCTTTCTAAGGGGGCGATAATTTTTCACGAAATCCGCAGACACGATGAAAGCGTCAACCTCCCAACACTCCGAAGCCTTCCTGTTAGAGACATCATCGGCTAATTCGAAATAAACCAGGTCGTGCGAACTCAATGCGTTTCTGGCATTGTTCTGAACAGGATCAGAGACAACCTTCGAACACAAAAGCTGGAAACCCTTCGGAGCCAAAAGGCCCTTGCCGACTACACAAGCCCCGGAGAAGCCGAGTCCAGCAAGCTCGTCAACTAATGATTCGCCCACAAGCAAGTCAAAAAATAATTTATCTGTTACCATAAAGCCACGCTTTCTTAAACTTCTCCTTCTTCCGCTTCTCCTTCTTCACCTGCTTCTTATCCAAAGACTCCTTACGACAGTTCTCGCAGACGCCTTCTTTATCGGATTCCTTAACGCGCCGTAAAAAACCACCCATCTTCATCCCGCAAACACTACACTTATTCGCCATCATCCAACCTCCAGAAGTTCATTCACCCTCTCGATAACATGTGCTTGAGCGTATTTATCTAAGATGGATGTTTCATCAAGGATTCTTTGAGCGAAAGGTAAAACCTGCGCGCTCAAATTCCCCCAACTGCAGGCTACGTCACCCCCCATTTGTGCAACCTCAGTTTCAGGGAGTGATGTTGCATGATAGCGGAATTCAAGTGAACCATCATCTGCGTGTACGAGCTGCAGTATTCCTGTTCCCATAAGGTTTTTATCGTCCGCGCGGGCCAACTTTTCGGCGAGCCTTCCTATCCCGGAAACAGCATTCTCTAAAGGCTTATCCCCATCATTGGCGCGTTCAAGCACTTCGACGGCAGGCACGAGAATTTTACTGCTCACACACTCCCACCGGTGAACTTCAGGATGTGGGACTTCACCGGACTCTTCTTTCGAATCATAAAACATTAGGGAAAACTCCCCGTCAGGCTGGCTTACCAGGCACAACACACCTTCTCCTGCAAAAAGCCTCTGAATGTTTCCCCCCTTTTTAACTAACTTCATTTTCAGACTCCAAAAACTCTTTCAATACTTTCACGGCAATCTCTTTTTTCGCAGGGTATGCCGCGACCTTGACCTTGAATTGTACTGCATCCAGTTCACTTATTTTCAATCGTCCGTCAATAAAATCCGCTTTCGAAAACCGCAGATAAAAGTTACATTTATCGTCAACCCTGTGAGGTAACTCCCGGACAACCTTAGACTTCTCAGAATCAGCGAGGGAGGAGAATGCTTTCATTAAAAAATCCTTGCAAACATTAGGTTGAGTTATTTTGGCGGTGACCGATTTCAGGGGGTGGGTGAATACCCCCCCCTCTGTTTCAGGCTCAAGGTCTTCCACCAAAACCTCTGTTTTCGCCGGAAGGAATCTTTCAAACGCCTCCGCAACCTTTTCGGCCTCGCCTTCAAGTGCGAACGTCCGAACCCTCAAGTTTAGGATTTCCACGGTCACCTGACTTTAGTCCCAGCTGTTGCATCCTTTTCAGGGGATAAAATAATAGGCTTGCCCTCAACGTCGGCTGCGAGAAGCATTCCCTTAGACTCGACTCCCCTGATTTTCACAGGCTTCAAGTTCGCAACCACAATAATCTTTTTCCCGACAAGCTCATCCTTCCCGTAAGACTCCTTAATCCCCGCGACAAGAGTGCGCAAGCCCAAAGGCCCCAAGTCCACTTCAAGGACGTACAGTTTGTCGGCGTTGGGGTGATCACCCACTTTCTTGATCTCCCCCACCCTCAAATCAGTTTTCTCAAATTCAGAGTAATCTATTTCAGGCAATTCAACCACCTCCAATTTTTTTTCACCGAGTTTGAGGAATTTCCCCTTGAACTCCTCAATATCCTCATCCACGATCTTATCATACAAAGTCTCGACTTCCCCTATCCTGTGGCCGGGTTTTACCAACTCAATCTGTGGGTCTCCATCCCTCCACTTTTTATCACTCACATTACCCTCCAAATTCAACATATTCCAAATTTTTTCAGCTGAAAACGGGAGAAAGGGGTAAATGAATATGGCAAGCCGAGCAACCAAGTTTACACTTTCATATAGTGTTCTATCGTTGCTATTCTTCCAAGGTTCTTTATCTTGAAAATATTTGTTGCCCGCCTGTGCAAGGCTCATTACATGACTTAAGGCTGCCTTGAATTTAAATTTTTCTAGAAAATAGACTGCACCACCATCTTCACGAATACATTCATTGTATGTAATAGCCCGTATATTATCATCCCACAACTCTTTTTTATCTGAACTTGGATCTGGAACGACTCCACCTTTTTTGTTTTGGATGAATGTGAGCGTCCTGTTTATGAAGTTGCCGAGGTTTGCGATGAGCTCGTTGTTGACCTTCTGCTGGAATTCGTCGAGGTGGAAGTCGCTGTCGCTCGTTTCGGGGGCGATTGAAATCAGGTAGTATCTTACGGCGTCGGGATTGAACTTGCGGGTTATGTCGTGGAGCCAGATAACCCAGCCCCGGCTTGTCGAAACCTTCCTACCTTCAAGGTTTAGGAATTCGTTTGAGGCAATCCGCCAAGGTAGGGTATAGCTTCCCTCCGCAATTAACGTCGCAGGCCAGATTATGGTGTGGAAGGGGATGTTGTCTTTGCCGATGAAATGGATGATTTTCGTGGGTTGCGTCCAATACTTTTTCCAGGCGTCTCCCTTACCGTTTTTCTCGGCCCATTCTTTTGTAGAGCTTATGTAACCGATTGGCGCGTCAAACCAGACGTATAAAACTTTCCCTTCCGCTTCGGGAAGCGGTACGGGAATGCCCCAAGCCAAGTCTCGTGTGATCGCCCTGTCTTCAAGGCCCTCCTTAATCCAGCCTAAAGCGAAGTTTCTGGCGTTGTCTGGCCAGTGAGAGCAGTCTTTCTCGATCCACTCTTTTAAGGGTTGCGCAAATTCACTGAGCTTGAAAAACCAGTGAGTCGTTTCTTTTTGTTTGGGAGTTCCCCCGCATATCGCGCAGTACGCGTCGTTTAGTTCGTGGGGTTCAAGCTGTTTCCCGCATGCTTCACACTGGTCGCCTCGCTGGTCTTCCGCCCCGCAGGACGGGCAAGTGCCTCGGACGTAGCGGTCTGGCAAAAACTTGTCGCAGGAGGGGCAGAAGGGGCGTTCAACCGTCTTTTTGAAGATGTGTCCTTTATCGTTTATGGCCGTGAAGAAGTGCTGACTTAATTCGTGATGGATTTTGCGGGAGGTTCCTGAGAAGTTGTCGAATTCAACGCCAATGCTCTCGAAAGCGGCAAGCTGTATGTCGTGGTATTTGTCTACCACATCCTTGGGGGTTACCCCCTCCGCGTCGGCCGTCACCGTGATGGGCGTCCCGTGCTCATCGGTCCCGCAGATATAGAGCACGTCAGTGCCGTTTGCGCGCAAGTAGCGGACGTAAATGTCTGCCGGAATGTACGCGCCAATGGCATGCCCTACGTGTACGGGGCCGTTAGCATACGGAAGCGCCGCAGTAACAAGCACCCTATCCTTCAAAGTCATAGAGAAGAAAATATGGGAAGCAAAGGAAATTAAATGTAAAATCACCTGTCCAGAATCACCATGGCCTGTAGTGCGTCCCGTTTCGGCGAAAGCGTGTACTGATGGGGTTTACCAGTCGGGTCGAGCAGGTCGCGGTCGAAGACTAGAAAGACGTTGTGTTCCCCGCATCCCGGGCAGGATTTCTCGAATTCTTCGGGTGGAAGTGCGGTGAAACAACCCCGCACAGTAGGGTGGATTGTCGGCACCCTAATAACACAAGGAGGAACAAGAATTTCTTCACCGGCGAGAGCCTCGAAAACATGGACGGCGTCAGGCACCTCTTTTTCCGCCGCATCTGCGCGCAGTATTTTTTCCGCGGGAACGTGGATTCCCCAGCCACCCCGACCCATTTTTTTCAGAGTGCTTTTTTTACGGGTCATGAATGAGTGGAATATTTCTTTTCCCTTTTAAAAAAGCTTTCGGTGTTTCAGTGGTGTATTGTCAGGCAGGCCTTAACCGGCTTTCCTTTCGCGTCCTTTTTCACTCGAAAACGAGAGGGTTTTCCAGCTTCCTCTAATTCCTCCGCATTCCAGACAAAAACATGATCGAGGTCTTGCCTTCCAGCGTATTCACGCCACATTTGTTTTCGGGTTAGTGCAGTGAATCCTGTGGATGCGCACGATTTAAGATTTAGATGTGGCTCTCCCACAGCCTGAACAGTGAATAAAAGGTTATCATGGAACGTTTCAATGCCTGCATCTTCAAGGGCGTTTACGACACGGGTTACATCATCCATGCTCCCCTGTTGGGCGTCCACGATAAATCTTGTTTCAGGCACAATATCGATTTCCCGCAACCTTCGTCTTCTGCCCCCCATCTCCATTGAAAATCATTAAAGTAATGCGTCGAGTTTTTCCTTGATCCGATCTCCAGGGACGGCCCCGATAATGGTTTCAGCGGCCTGCCCCCCCTTAAAGACTATGAGCGTTGGAATGCTCATGACATTGAATTTTCCGGCGGCCTCCTTGTTGTCGTCGATGTTTAATTTCGCGAAGGAGACCTTTCCAGAGTATTCTTGCGCGAGTTTTTTTACGGTTGGTGCGAGCATCATGCATGGTCCGCACCAGGGCGCCCAAAAGTCGACTAACGCCACGTCGTTTTCTTTTACGAACCCGTCGAATGATTCGTCCGAAAGTTCAGTTACTTCACTCATTTTTCCACGACCTCCTTGATCGTGTCGAATGCTGTCTTGAGTTCGTCTGGGCTTGCACTCCCGTAAGAAATCCTGATGCAACCCTCCCCGACCGTGCCGAATGCGCTTCCAGGGATGGTTCCCACGCCCTTCTCGATGAGTTTTTCGGCAAGCTCAGTGTCGTCTACGTCTCCGAAGCTCGGGAACAGGTAGAATGCGCCGCCCGGCTTTTTGCAGACGACACCTTCAATGCCTTCGATGGCCTTCATGCAGACTTCCCTTCTTTCTTTGAAGTCCGCCACCATCGCTTCGGATTCCTTCCTCGCCTCTTTGGTGAAGCATGCGAGCGCACCCCACTGGGCGAATGTTGTGGCGTTGGAAAGAGAATGCTGTTGGAGCCTGTTCATGGCATCGATTATTGATTGGTCTGGGCACGCGCCGTAGCCGAGCCTCCAGCCGGTCATGCTAAAGCTCTTGCTAAACGCGTTTACAGTAATCGTCTTTTCATAGACTTCGCCAGGACTCCACGGTTCCCCGTCATATGCGAAGTACTCGTAGACTTCATCGGAAATAATCCACATGCCCTTCCGCTCGCAAATGTCCACGATCTTTTCCTGAACACCCTTGCTCCAGAAAGCCCCGGTCGGATTGCAAGGTGAATTGATTAAAGTGACTTTCGCCTTCGAGTTTTCAAGAGCGTTCAAGTAGTCTTCGTCGGCTACGAACCCTTCCTCTGGTTTGAGCGCCAGCCAGTCGACTTTCCCACCCGCAAGATTTACCATGGGCTCGTAAGACACCCACGCGGGGTCGGGGAGGGCTACGACGACGCCGTCGTCTACGAGCGTCTGGAATAATAAGTAGAGTACGTTCTTTGCACCACCTGAAACCAAGATTTTGTCGGCGTCGATTCCCGCCACCTTGTTTTCAGTTGAAAGTTTTCCCGCGATCTTTTCGCGAAGCTCGGGTATCCCCTTGCTGGGTGCGTAGTGGACTTTCCCCTCGTCCAAGGCTTTCTTGCAAGCCTCCTTGATAATCTTCGGAGTGTCGTAGTTGGGTCTTCCGACAGTAAGGTTTAATACACCCTGTTTTTTGCTTAACGCCGACCACTTGAATGTCGCAGACGGCGGAACATCCTGCACACGAGCACTTAAAGTCATTGTATCTTGGAAAAATGATTCAAAAAATAAATATAAAGCTATTAAAACCCTAGAATATAAGCGAGGTGGTCTAAAATGGAAAAAACAAAGCAGTTAGCACAGGGGGAAGAGTCCATTCCGATTTCAGCTCGAGACTTAGCTCAACTCGTTGAAGATGCCGCCGCACTTGATGCGGGTGGTCCTAGAGCCCAATCTGTTAGGTCAAGGCAAAGTG
>JBDRAY010000041.1:0-2959 GCA_043823295.1 Methanobacteriota archaeon
GGACTTCGTGGGTTCAAATCCCCCCCCCCGCAAACCCGTTCTTGGTTTTCGCTTTTTTTATTTCCTTGGGTGTTAAATTGTATTTATGATGAAGCGTTTGGTTTTATTATTTTTATTTTTTTTATCTTTCGAATCCATGGCGGATGAGGCGCCTTTCGACGTGGTTTGGGAGAACCGGCTTATTAAGGGTGCGGACGCCATCCAGGTTTTGGATTTCGACGGGGACGGGTCTTATGAGATTTATGTTGTGTCATACTCTAGCAAAGACACGATCTTGTCTTGCTTTGACGTTTCTGGCTCTCTCTTGTGGGATCAGGCGATTCCAGAGTTTAGTGTACACGCTTATCCTACAGAGGAGGTGAAGTTCGTTTACGTGGGTGACGTCGACTCCGACGAGTATTTAGATCTCGTAATTGGAAGTGAAGCTGTTGCTCCGGCATTAAGCTACCACCCTCTTTATCTCGCTGAGAGGTTGCCTGAGAAGGGTATTGGATTCATGGTCATGGAAAACAGGTGGACTTACGATAAAAGCGATCTGACGACTTCAGCAAGGATTGTTGACTTGTACGGTGAAAACGAAAATTTCGTGATTACCACTTCAAACGACTTCAACATCTATGTTTTTTCGCAAGAGGGTGCACTGGCAGAAAAGTACACTGCAGAGGGTAGTTTATGGGATATTCATGCAGTAAATGCGGATAATGACCAGCAGATTGAGCTTGTAGCAGGATCCTTTCAGAGTATCGTGTATTTTAAGGATAATGATGTTGAGTGGGTTTACCCTACTGAAAACAGGATAAGTAAGGTCTTCGCCAGTGACTTGGATTCCGACGGAGTCCCAGAGCTTTTAGGGGCTTCCCGCTTTAACTTGTATGCACTGAATACGGCAAGCCAGCTATTGTGGAAGAGGAAGATTGATGATCTCACATCCAATTTTATTGTAGAGGATTTAGAGGGGGATGGTACTCCGGAGGTTATTGTTGGTTCGGGAGGGGTGTTAAGCGTCTATAACTCGATTGGCGCGTTGTTGTTTCAGATGAATCTTGAAGGTAGGATTAATTCCATCGGCGTGGTAAACGCCGACGACGACAATTTGATTGAGGTTGTTGTTGGATTAAACAACAGGATTATCCTATTAAAGCTTAGGGAAAAATACGCTAAATCGAATATGGCGTTGAAACATCATGAAAGCGCCTTACAGTATTTCTCTGACGGTTTCGCGGAGAAGGCGATAACAGAGCTTCATGAGTCAATCAGGCTTTACGAGGAGATTGAGGACACTAAGGCAGTGTCCGAGCTTACAAAGCTTTTGAGTGAATACGAAAAAACCCTTATTTTAGAGGATAGGATAAGCTTGGCATTAGATTATTTGAATAAGTCTCGCAGATATTACGGTGAAGGATTACTTGAAAATTCCTCCCAATACGCGATTCATGCACGAGACTTATTCGAGAAGCTGAACAACACTTACGGAATCCTCGAAGCAGAAGCAGTCATTCAACAAGTTGAAGACCACTTGATGGCGGACGACCTCATTTCCGAGGCAGAAGGCCTATACATTCAAAGCTCATTTGAGGACGCGCTCGTAAAAGCCCGGAAAGCTCATGCACTGTATATTAAAGTGGATGATTCGTTCGGAATCAAGAAATCTTTGTCAGTTATTGTTTTGAGCGAGGAAGCATCCAGGACTAGCACGACGTACAAGACTACTATACCTTTAACAACTGTTAGAAAGACTACTACAATTAATGCTTCCCAAGACTTGGATAAGAATAATCTTCTGTTATACGCTGGATTTGCGTTGCTTGCCGTCCTGCTGGCACACACGATTAGGACAACAATAAAAGTTCGGAGAAAAAAGAGGGCTATATGATTTTAACTTTACAGTAAGGGCATTCAACCGTATTATCACGTACTCCTTGACCGCAACCCCCGCAAATGATAATCGACGTCACCTTATCTCCTTTAAGACTGCTACTACTTGAACCCTCAAAACGGTCTCCGAGATAATCGTGTGCATGGAAAAACATCGATGAGAGTGCTCCGCCAACGCCTGAGAAAAAGACCCCCACAATATTCCATAGGAAAAACACCCAGATGAAAAAAAGCGAGGCAAGTCTTGAAGCAGTTGTAAGTCCGAAAGCCTGAGTCCATACGAGAAGGATTGTCGTAATCACAAACCCCAAGACTCCGGCATAAAAACCTGTCTTGAATCCGTCTTTAGGACCCTTCCTGCGGGTGTAACCAACAGCTAGTCCAACGATTAAGGGTCCTGCGATGGGAATCCAATTTATTCCCACGTAAAGTAGGGATCCTGCGGCTATCACACTTATTTTTTTTCCGTCCATCTACTTTAGGGTTTTAACGGTGTTTTCGACAAGCTTAAAACGGTGTTTTCGACAAGCTTAATAGTGTTTTTCACGTCATCCAAATTAAACACTCCTGTAGGTCCGTGGATGTAGCGGGTCGCGCAGGAGACAACTCCGCTTGGAATCCCCTCGCGAGTCAGATAAATTATGGCCGCATCAGTCATCCCCCCTTCAAGCACGTCGACTTGATAGGGAATCTTAAGCTTTTTCGCAGTCTTAATCAAAACATCCCTAATCTTCGGGTGGGAGACAACTCCCCTACCCCCAGCCTCCATTAAGGTGATGCACGGCCCCTTTCCGAGTTTGAGATTGGATTCGGTCTCCTTGATTCCTGGAGTGTCTCCTGAAATTGTCGTGTCGATTGCAATTGCATAATCAGGATTAATAGCAAAAGCTGCAACCCTTGCACCCTTAAGACCTACCTCCTCCTGGGTCGTTCCAACGGCATAAACTTCAGCATCGATTGATTTGGGAAGCTTCTCCATGATCTTGCACAGCACATAGCATCCGAGCCTGTCGTCAATAGCCTTACCATAGAATAGTTTCTTTGAGAGGGCTCCAAAGGACGCCTCGAAAATAATTGAGTCACC
>JBDRAY010000042.1:0-11233 GCA_043823295.1 Methanobacteriota archaeon
CCTCGCATACTTCACCAATCTCTGCGATAATATCATCTAAGTCCATTTTGTAGAGAATAAATTAAGGTAAAACCAATAAATATACGAAGAATTATTAAAAAAACTAGCTCTCCTCTTCTCCCAGTTTCTCAACTTGCATGAAATCGGCTAATGCTTCTTTGGATTGTCCGAGTTTGTGACGGGATTGGCCACGGCACTCGTAGAATACGGGGTCTTTAGGATTTCTTTGAATCGCCTGCGTGTAGTCTGCGACAGCCGCCTCATGATTTCCGGAAAGCGCATAAGCAAGCCCCCTGTTAAGGTAGATCGATTCATTATCGAGCCCAAGCTCTATTGCTTTTTCGAAGTCGGGGAATGCGTCGTCAAGGTGGTCCAGCTTGTTATTGCAGTACCCTCGGTTTCCATAGGCCGTGGCGTGATTCGGATTCAATTCAAGAGTCTTGTTCAGGTCGTCCAATGCCGAGCCGTATGAAGTGGTTGAGTCTAACTTGTCGCCTAATTTAATGTATACCAGAGCACGGCCGAAAAACGATTCCGCGTTCTCAGGGTCCAAGCGGACTGCCTCATTGCAGTCTGCGAGAGCCAGCCTGTATTTTCCCAATCCAAGACGCGCGAAACCCCGACCCCTAAAAGCACTGGCATTCTCAGGCTCCTGAGCGAGTGCGGCATTAAAATCAGAGATGGCACTATCGAAAAACCCATGCTCTGAATGCATCCGCCCCCGCTGGATAAGCTTTCCCGCATCCCACTCGCCGGAAGATTCCTTGTGCATGCTAATCCTCGTGAATGAGGGTATTTATCTCGTCTGAGAGCTTTTTCACGCGCTCGACTCCGGGATGTTTTTTCCCTAAGCGTTTTTCAAAGAATCCGGTTGTCTCCTTAAGCGAGACGGTTTCACTGCCACGCACCATGTTGTCTGCGTGGGCGATGATTTTTTCCTCAAGGGTTTCAGGTAGAAAGTCTTTCTTTGGAAGGCCGAGCTTGGCAGCCTCCTCTTTCGTCAAGCCTGCTCCAATGTGGCGTTCACAGACTAGTGCAAAGCCGGGATGATCCGACAATATTTTAGCGCCGGCTAATCCGTGATCAATCCCGTGCGTTTTGGAGCGGCCGACGTCGTGGAGTAATGCCGCGACTTCAATGAATTCGACATCCACTTTGTGTCCCCGAGCCTGGATTTTACGGGCTAAGCTAACTGCGTAGTTAGAAACCGCTTCACAGTGTTTGATAACCTCGGGAGAACAACCAGAATTATTGAGTAGATGCAATGCTTTTTCCCGGGTTATCGGGCTACTCATCTTTTTTGGGCGACTGCGCAAGAAGGCCGTTTACGGTCGAGATACTATCGACTAGCTCATTAATTTTCTCTGAATTATCGTGTGCAAGCAGCTGATCCCCGCACTCATTACATAGGAAATCTGATTCTAACGCATTTTCAAAAGGGAGTATTGCACACCGGCAACTGAACTTTATCCCCTGCTTCTCATTCTCAAGCTCGGAAGTAAGCTTTACCAACTCAGCCTGCAAGTAATTGTGTATGTATTCATCCACCTTGTCATCTCTCCTATTCCAAACGTAAGTGTACCACCCAGTCTTCTTGTTCTTGGACCGGTCATAATCTACAAGTGACGCTGAATGAAGGTCGTTTAGCATTGTACGAACTATAGTAGCCTTGATTTTGAGCTCTTCAGCGATGTCTTCATCATATCTGGGTTTAGAAAGAGAGTCTATAACGCGAACGTGATCTTCACTTAAACTATCGATTAAAATGTTGCGAGTTAACTTATCCCTCTTATTACTCATGCATATATAAGGGCATTACAAGCTTAAATATGTTTAACAGAATATGTATCCTTCAGACAAGCTCCAGGTCAGATTCATCTTCGCGTCATAAAAGTTTGCAACTAATGGAGCGATAAGATACGCTAATTCCTCGTGCGGACCCCCTTCAGGGTACTCCAATAAGAATTCGGTGCGGTTGACACCCTTATAGTTTAAGGTCCGAATCTCCCCGGTCTTGTTATATAAAAGCATTGCCCTTGCAACCCATCCTCCAACAGACTCGTTTTCCTTCAAGCCAGAAGCCATCCTAACAGCACGCGTCTCCTCCCGGGCAACTTCCCGCTTAGGCCTGTCCGTAACAGAGCCATCCAGGTCAGTGGAATAGACAATCTGATCCCCGACAACCAACGCATAACCCATATGTCGAGGGACAAGTGGATCTAAAAACTCTTTGGCAATCTGTGAAGCACCCTTAATCTCACCAGCAGCAAGCTCAGTATTATTCGAAAAATTACCCTTTGAAATCTCAATACCAAGCTCATTTACGGGACCTGCCTTGTCGAGAATGTCAGACACATCCTCCACCACATAATGAACCCGCTCGAAACCAACGTCACCCGCACTTAAACTCCGAAAATACGGTATGCTTAAAAAACCTGCGAGAATCAGCAAAACAAAAACGAGTGCTATTACTGCATCCCAAGTGAGAACATAACCTTTTTCCCCTTTACGGATTGCTGATCTCATATTAAAATCCACTTAAGTGACGGGCCCCACAAGCAGGTATACCACCCCCTTACTCTGAGGGTACTGCGTTCCACTTACAGTGTTTGTATAATTTATTGTAGTTAATGCTTTTATTATATCACCGTCATTAAAATTTTGAAGCTCTTCACAATATACTACGGCAGTAAAGTTGCCTCCAGGATCGATTAAGACGTCCGAAGTCGGATATAACGTACACTGAGACTGCCTAACCGTAATATTTAATCCTCCAGAGGGTATTGTAATTGAGTAACCACCCTCATTTACCAACCTCATCCTAATCTCATCTGAAATCGATGATGCGAAAGCATCCGTTGGGCGAATCTGGGAGAAGCCGATGACCTCAATCGCAGTATTTTGGCTTTGAAGATTAGGCTTTAATACCCCCGTCTTCCACACAGCCAACGCCCCGATGATTATCACGAAAACAACGACAGCATAGATGATTGTAAACTCAAGTGAAGTCTGACCCCCACGGAATCGAGGATTCATTTGATACTTTATTCGTTTATTAATAAATAATACAATTTTTTTGATATGAAAAATAGGAAAACCATTACAATACTGGTCATTTTATGTTTAGCATCAACTCTAGCTTCGGCGGGAGTGATAAGGATTATGCTAAAACCAATCGACGTTAAAGTCGAAGAAAGCGGCACAGTGAAAGTAGATTCCCAGCTAGTGAACATGGGGGATGAAGCCGCTGAAAATGTTAGAGTAATCTTAATATTGGATGATGAATTCACGTCAGAGACTTTTGTGGTCGGGACCCTTCCGATTAACAGCCCAGTCAACATAAGCTTTGACGTGACAATACCTGAAGGACTGCTACCTGGAATCTATCCAGCAGTCGTAGTCACAGACTACACCGACCTAAACAACTACCCCTTCTCATCCGTAACACCTGGAGTCATAAGATACAAAAACAGTTCATACCCTCTAATAACCGCTACAATGAAGGATGTATCAGTTGAAGACGGAAGTAAGGTAACACTACCATTAAACGTGAGAAACATAGACGAGAAATCACACAACCTTAAAGTAAAGCTCTACCTGCCCCGAGAAATAAAATCCGAAACAAACGAGATAGAGGTTACAATCAATGGTAAAGACGAGCAGACTATTGGTTTTGAGGTTTCTCCTTTCGGAGCCTTGCCTCAAAGCAGTTATCTTACTTTCGTTTCCATCGAGTATGAGGATGATGGTGAACACTTCATGGTTTACCCGTCTAAACCGGGGCTCGTGTCGATTGGAGGGGGCGTGTCTGAGCAGCAGGCGAGGAAGGTTGTTGCCGATGATGATAAGACTAAGCTGGGCGAGTCTTGGGCAGTGAAATTAATTCCTTACGCCCTTATTTTATTCTCTATTGTCGTGATTTACGTAACCTTTAAGAAGGGGGATTAAAGGATAGTTTTCCGGCGGTAGACTTCGAAGGGCTCACTTTTGAATCCGGGAGGTATTTCTTGCAGGTAAGTTTGGTTTACGTATGCTAGAAACGGGGCGAGTTTCTTGTTCTTAAAACGGGATTCGATAACTATGTAGACTGGTCTTTCATTTTCACTGAGCTCTATTAATCCGTCAGCAGTTACACTGTCGTACATTATCGTGGCTTCGCTTACGTCTGCGAGATTACCCGCCTGCCTCCTGTTTGCGATAAAGGGTATCATCGCGTAGTCTGAGAGGATGATGTCGTCGATTCCAGTATTATTGGCTACGTATCCAGCCACTTTTGAAAGCTTGAGTTCACGAGGCCCCATCTTAGCTTTAATTTCCTCAAAGTTTTTCTCATCCCAGAATGAAAATATGATTAATGCCACGACTATCCACATCAGAGGATTTTTCAGCCGGAACCCGGCAGCCAATACTCCTGCAGACATACTGAATACGGGCACCATGAAGTAGGTGTGGTGGCTTATACCGTCGGGCATAATAGTGTAGAAGAACAGAAAGGTTGTGAAAGTCCATAGAAAAACCATCCTATTTTTCCTGTGAAATAAGAAAGGCATTGAGGCAAAAGAGATGTATGGAAGCGTCTTCCAAAACCCCCATAAAGGCTTGGTTTTTTGAAGCCAAGTCCACCTGCCCCGACCCGCTTGAAAGAGTAGGTTTTGAAGGGCTTCCTCGGAAAATGCGAGTTGTATGAAATAAGGTAGCATGACCAATGTGAATCCTAGGACGTAGTATTTCAGGACTTTCCTGTCAGTCCAAATAATATAGAGAAATGATGCCAGGATTGTTGGAATCGCCCAAAATTTCAAGAGCATGGCAACCGAGCCCACCGCCCCTGAAAAAAAAGAGAATTCCCTACTGTTTTTAGAGCGGATCGCAGCGTAAATGCAAACGCAGGAGAGGAAGGTGACGAAGGGTTCGATGTAAAAGACTCTTGAAAAAGAGTTCATAAGAGGTATGACTGCAAGGGGGAGCGTTGCAAGAAGGGCTGCAAGATAAGTCCTCCAACCAGAACCTAAGGTCTCCCGGATGATGAAGAATAAGAGGAGGGGGGTTAGCGCACTTGAAAGTATCGCTAAAAAGCGCAAGTTTACAAGACTCACACCCACAATGCTCATGTAGTATGCTCCGATAAAGGGCATGAAAGGCGGGTAAACGTATCTTACTTCCTTATAGATTTCCTCTCCTTGAAGGATTAGAAGGGATGTGAGCGCTTGTATTCCCTCGTCGTTTTGGTAGTCGTCAGTCCATATGATGTTTACAAACCTAGGGAGGAAGAGTGAGAATAAGAGCAGGCCGAAAAGTAGGTCGAATGGTATATTCCTTTTTTTCTCTTTTTTTCGAGTCATGTTAGGGTCCTTGAGTAAACATTCATTTTTTTACCGTAAAGTTTTACAGACTTTTCGATATTAAAGCCCATTTTCCCGTAAAAACGGTTTGCGTAAATGTTTGATTCATCCACAATAACCTTTACTTTCCTCGTTTTTTTATGGGAAAATTCCGTTAGAAGACGGGTTAAAAGTTTTGATCCTACGCCTTTCCCCCTGAAATCTTCGTCAACTACGATTACCAAGAGTTCGGCATCTTCGAGTATGTCAGTCTTTTTAGAATACAAAAGAGTCTCAAAGCAAGACATCAGAATCTTCGGATTTGTAAGTGACTTGGCAAAGATGATTTTAGAAAACCTTGCGAGCTTGGGAAAAAATATTTTTTTTAAAAAACCCTCTGGATGATTTGTACCGCATATGAGCCCCCTAACAACCCCATCTTCACAGTAAACGAAAGTTTGGGTTGAATCAGATTCAACAAACCCCTCATGAAGAACCTTGAGAAAATCCACACCTAAAAGAGTCAGAAAGGAATTGTCGAGAGATTTATGATGCAATTCCGCCACAGCATCCAAGTCTGAAATGCTCGTTTTTCTAATCATGTTCTTCCAGATCCAATAGAGAATTCCAGTAAAGATGCATTAACCACCAATTTTTCATCCTGAAATTATTTTTTTATTCCAACGGTTAAATAGTAATCCTGAAATGACAGTCAAATACTCAATTGTTGTTCCAGTATACAACGAGGAGGGCGTAATAGCCAGATTCCTCGAGGACTTGAAAAAATTCCTCAAAACATCGAAGCTAGACGCCGAAATAATAGTAGTAGACGACGGAAGCTCGGATAACAGTAGCCGGGAGGCTGCGAAGTCTGGATTAAACATCATAACCCACCCTTACAACAAGGGTTATGGAGCGGCTTTGAAAACAGGGATCAGGGCTGCCTCAGGGAGGTTTATCGTGACTATCGATGGTGACGGCCAGCACAGACCTGAGGATATTTTAAAGCTTGTGGAAGGCGCTGGAAAATACGATATGATAGTCGGGGCGAGACTGTCTGATAAGGGGGCTACTTTCTCTCGTAAGGTTGCAAAGAGGATTCTGAGGGCTCTTGCGACTTATTTGTCTGAATCTGATATACTCGACTTGAACTCTGGATTCAGGGTTATCAGAAGGAGCCTTCTTATGAAATACCTTGATTATCTTCCCAATGCCTTCTCCTTTACTACAACGATTACGGTCATTTGCGTGAAATCTGGATTCAACATGAAGTATGTGCCAATCGAAGTTGAAAAAAGGGTTGGGAAAAGCAAGATTGATCCTCTGGCAGATTTCACACGCTTCATAATACTTATCATCCGCACGACCATGCTCTTCACTCCGCTCAAGGTTTTTCTCCCGATAAGCCTCGTCCTTGGAGTTTTAGGTCTGATTGATCTTTCCTACGGGCTTGCAACCTCCTTTGACATATTCGATTCCTCAGTATTTTTAATTACGACAAGTATTCTAATATTCTTTTTTGGATTCCTCTCAGACCAGATTTCCACTCTGAGAAGAGTGAGGGAGTAGTGTATGAGAAAAGACGTTTTAGCCCTTATCGGTGTGTTCATACTGTCTGTCGCCCTGCGTTATAACATGGTGTTAACGCAAGTTCCAGACAATATGATGATAGACTGGGGTGACAACTGGAGTTTTCTGACAGTGGTGGAAATCATTAAGGCCAGTAAACACTTGCCCGTGCAAGACTTGTTTTTCGGAGGAATCCCATACGTTTACCCGCCGATCTCTCTTATCACTTACGCGCTAATATACATGATTCTGCCGGTTTCATACATTTTCATATCAAATACCCTCGCACCCATCATCGGAAGCTTGACCGTATTCGGAATATACTTTCTAGCCTACTCCATAACAAAAAACCGGTGGGTGGGTGTCCTCGCAGCCTACCTGAGCTTGTTTTCCCCGAGATACCTTGCGCTTTCAAGCATTCCCATACCTGAAATGTTCGGACACCTCCAAGCCCCGATATTCATGTATCTTCTTTTCAATGCGGCAAGGTCCGGTAAGAGAAACCACGCTCTCTTAGCAGGCTTGTGTGGTGCAACCCTTTTTCTCAACCATCATCTTACTTCTGCGATACTCTTTTTGACTGCGATAGTATACTTCGTATTGTTGACATTCATAAGGTTTGATTTAAAATTCATCCGCCTTCTAGTGATTGTTTTGGCAGTGAGCTTTTTCTTTTCCAGTCCATGGTGGTTTGACACTGTGAGCAAGAACATTATGAATCTTGTGGTGCGAGAGCAAGAGTATGCTATACCGCCGTTTAGGGATTACATTTCAATGTTGTCTCCCTTCACTTTTTATTTCGGGTGTTTAGCCGTGATCTTCATTTTACTCAAGGTGGTTTTAAAGAGGGGTGAAGGCGAGATTCTGATATTTGCTTGGGCTGGATTCACACTGCTTGCCACTCAATCAAGGCATATCGTGAGAATCCTTTTCAGTGATTTAGTTGAAAAACACCCTAACTTCCTATTGGTTTTAGCACCCATCTACGGTGAACGCTACTTTGACTATATGGCACAAGGATTCGCAGTGATGAATGCGATGTTTCTTGGGGCGGCGTTCTACTTTATTGCCTCAAAGGTTTCCCTGAGTAAGTCTGCCACCAAGATTTTCGCGATATCCTGTGGGATTTTGCTGGTCTACCCAACATTAACATTCGGTTTTGGATTATCTAATCCGCTCACAAAGGCTGTTGATTCAGCCATCATTTCATCTGGACTGGGTGATCCGTACCTTGACATCTCGAATTGGGCTTTATGGAGGATGGAACCGGACGTTAGGGATGTTGAAGAGTATGAGGCCTCGCTTTGGATGCGCGAGAACTTGCCTCCGAACGCAAACATCATCGCTGATTACCCCAGCGGGGAAGTGATTTCTGCAGGCGCGTTAAGAAAGATTGTGGGCGGGGCGGAACTTAGGGTTACGGTCGATGTTGTTGGCGTTTACTCCGACATCCTCGTAGTCTATTACACCGCTGAAGTCGATGAAGCAATAAAGCTTATGAAAAAGCGGAATGCAACGCACGTCTATATTAGCGAGCGAATACTTGAGCGTGGTTGGCTTCCGATAACGTCGCATGCCCGGTTCCCAAAGTATAGTATCGGCTCAGGGATGAAGGATACTAATGAAGAGAAATTCATTAACAGCGGCTGCTTTAAAAGAGTCTACAACAAGGATGAAATCAGGATTTACGAGCTGATCTGCTAGTCGAAAAACTTTTTCTCGCGAGCCTTCTTGACGAGATAGTATGACACTCCTACCGCCAGAATCAGGGCAAGGTAGAGGTGTGCCCGCAGTATCATCGAGTTTCCGAGAATGATGTAGAATATAAAGATGAACGCGAAAATGTATAGGAGTTCCCTCTCCTTAAAATATTTTGCCAATTCCATGAAATAAATAGTGTAAAGGAGATATAAATAAGGCAATGAAAAAATCAAAGTCTAAAAAAGTTCCGATGAAAAAACCGGAAAAAAGCCCTAAGAAGGCTTGTGAGGGAGGGCATAACATTAAGTACGCCCTCATATTGCTGGGACTGGTATTCCTACTCTCCTACATGATTAAACTCCATATCGTGGAGACGAACGTGCCTGAGGGAACGGTGATTGATTGGGGTGACGTCTGGAGCTTTCTAACGGTGATTGAGACCATTAGGATTAAGTATCATTTGCCGGTGCAAGACTTATTTTTCGGAGGAATCCCTTATGTTTACCCGCCTATCTCACTTATCACGTATGCAGTATTGTATAAAGTAATTTCTCCTGTAGGGTTTATCTTCTTCGCCAACAAGATAGCACCCCTTATAGGAAGTTTGGCTGTTTTCGGAATATTCTACTTCACCTACAGGCTGACCGGAAACCCTTGGGCGGGGGTATTAGCTGGATACCTTTCAATGTTCAACTCAAGGTACATGGCGCTTTCAGGAATTCCCATCCCCGAGATGTTCGGACACCTGCAGGCCCCAGTATTCCTTTACCTAGTCTACTTGGCGGCGAAAACCCAGAAAAAAAATCATGCACTGCTTGCAGGATTATGTGGGGCAACAATATTTCTAAACCACCACTTGACGAGCGGAGTATTATTCTTAGTAGCCGGATTCTACCTGCTTTTACTCACGATAGTAAGGCTTGACCTGCGAAACATTAGAGTGCTCTTCATAGTAGTTGCGGTAAGCCTTCTTTTCTCAAGCCCATGGTGGTTTGACACGATAAACAAAAACATTATGAATCTGATCGTAAGCGAGGGTGAGAGTCCGATTCCCTGGACCCGCTACATCGACACTGGAGGACCCCACATAATCTATCTGGGACTCTTGTCGGGAATACTGTTTGGCACTTTAGTGTTAGGATTCTTCCTGGTAAACCTAGGGAGAAAACTTGGTCTGGGGGAAAAAGTAAAGATTCCATCCATACTAATCAATAGGCAAGAGGCAATAGTTCTCATATTCTCGTGGTGTTTCGTGCCATTCGCAGCCATAAGAAGCAGGCAGATAGCACCACTTCTTTTCAAACCAATCATCGATAAGAATCCGATGATGCTCTTCGTGTTCTCACCGATTTACGGTACAAGATTCTTCGATTATATCGCCCAGCCCTTCGCCATCGCTTCCGCGGTAGTGATCATGGCAGTATTATGTTTTGTAAGCGGGAAGATTGCGGTAAAGCTTAAGGGCAATATAGGGAAATTCGTGTTCCCAGTATTGTCCATCATTGTTCTGTCACCACTGGTGTATTCAACGATCCTTTACGGTTTCGGGGAGGATGACCCGATTCTCTACTCGCTCGATGAGAAAATCCATGAGCTTGAGATCAATCAGGAAGGTGCTTTTTATGAAAACGCCGTGAAACTTGGGTTTTGGGATAAGGGAAGAAAAAGGCTTGACTTAAACCTTGACGCGAAAAACTGGGCGCTTCGGAGCCTTTTCCCCGACATAAACGCATCTTATGAATACACTGCGTCACTTTGGATGAGGGATAACCTGCCAGAAGACGCAAACATTATAACAGACTACCCGGCCGGTGAAGTAGTGTCTGCAGGATCGCTCAGGCTTATTACAACTGGAGCAGAACTTCGTGTTACGGTCCCAATTTCCAGGATTTACGCGGACGTAATCACAATCTATTTCACGCCAGACGCGAGTGAGGCAGTAATGCTCATGCACAAGTGGAAATCAACCCACATCTACATTTCAGATCGGATGAAGATTCGGGGATGGTTTTCTATCGAGCGGATGGGCCGCTTCCCCAAGTTCGACAACCACGGATTAGAAGGGGCCGAGCTTGAGAAGTTCGAGGAAAGCGCTTGCTTCCTAAGGGTTCCCATGCCCTCTGAATTCGACGGAAAGATCTGGCTTTACGAGCTTGTCTGTTAGAATCCGAAGTGTCTTCTTATGGGCGGACCCAGGATTTTTGACGCTGAGAGAGGTATTAGTTTACGCCATAATGGGGCCAGGCTTGTGATTTTCGAGCTTGAGACTCTTTTGTCGGGGTTTAAGGCCTTAAAGTAGTAGGGCAGGTCTTTTTCCGTGCCTCCCCATGATTTCTTGAAGTTGTAGACTCCCTCCCTTTGTGTTCTTCCGAAATCGAACACCTTGCACCCTGACTTTTGCGCGATCTTAAGTCCAGTGTATACGAGAAGAGTGTTGGGGGAAAACGTTAGGTTTCTGTGAGGAGTCACTCCCGCCAGGTAATGCATGGTTTGGCCAAAGCGAAGGAAGATTGCCCCACCAAGAACGAAACCTCCTTTTTTTGCGAGTAGTATTGAAGCGCGACCATCCTTCACCATGAACCTGTAAATGTTCTCGTAAAATGATTTAGGGTAAGGAGGAGTCCCCAATTGTTTCATGGTTT
>JBDRAY010000043.1:0-4739 GCA_043823295.1 Methanobacteriota archaeon
GTGTCAAAAAGCTTAAGAAACAGCCCCTTGGTGTCGTATATATCCCAATCTTTGTCCTTTGAAGACGGAAGACCGTCAACTGAAGACCTGTACTTGAAGTAGAGTGGGGTCGGAGGGATTTGAACCCTCATCAGCAGGTCACTCCGGTTTTTTTTCGACGTTTTGTTTTTTGTCGTTGACCTGTCTTTTTTTCGTCACTGGGCTTTTTATGGCCCTCTGCGCTCCAGGAGTTTTTTTTTGTCACGTTCTGGTGTATTCGAGCGGGGGCGAGAATACGCCCCGCACGTGAACCGGGCGTGACGGTTCCGCTGGAGCCCGCCAGGATGCCGAGTTACCCCACGACCCCGTTTTTTTTTGGTCTGGGTCATCGAGGTTTCGGAGGCCGATGATGGCCTTTTTGTCGTCGGCATATTCCGACGCCGAGTTACCCCGCGACCCCGTGTGGTTTGGGTTGAATTTATGGGTTTTTGTTTTTTAAATAGGATTTTTTTTTGGGTGCTTTGGTGTTGTCTTGGGGGGTGGTTGTGGGTTGTGTTGTGGGTTGTTTGTTACGGGGTGGTGATTTTGCCCCATCTCATACTGACTTGTTTGGCGAGTTCTTGATTTCCCATTTTTTCTGTCGCGATTTTTATTGCTGCTTGGAAGTTGTCTTTTGCGGATTCTGGGTCGCCGGCTTTTGTGAAGCATTCTCCGGCGCGGGCTGCCATTTCGACGGCTGGGGGATAGTCTTGTAGGTCTTGGTCGAGGGTTTGTGACGCGGACCTGTAGCTTTCCCCTGCTTCATTGTGTATTCCGCCTTTTTGATAGGCTTCTCCCGCCTTAATGTGGAATTTAGCTGCTTTTGCTGAATCCCCGAATCTTCGGGCATTAACTGTTGCACAAATACTGTATTCCTTGCCGGCTTTCCTAAACTCGTTTGCCCTTAAGTAGCTTCGGGCTGCTTTTTCTGAGTATTCAATTTGGCGTTTAAAATCCTCCAACCTGTCGCAGGTTATTGAGGCGCGTTTATACTGTTCTCCTGCAAGCCAGGGGTTTCCACACTTCTGGTGTTCTTTCGCCGCCTTTTCGTTTAGTCGAAGTGCCCTTTCATAATCACCCTCGCGAGCAGCCTGATCCGCGTCATTACTATAACTAATAGCCTTATCTGACCTGGTGCTCCCATCACTTAAAGTAGTATTTTTTCTTTTACGACTAGGTTTCATGTGGTGCATTTTTTATTGATTCTCCAAATCTTTTTTTGGGGTCTGTTCGACGGTTAGTCTAAGTACTGCGGACGAGACTGGCACAACCTGCGTCCGGTAGAGCATGTAGTTTACTATAAGGTGGGCTAGTAATTAAGTTTGGATTGGGGAGCTTTCTTCATCGAGCATAATGTTTTCCCTCCGAGTTCTCTTTCTTTGGTGTTTTGTTTTTTTTATCCCCTCTTTTTCTTTTCTTTTCCTTTTTTATTTATTATTATGGAGAAGTTGGGTGTTCGTGGCGGCGGGGGGAAGCCTAATGAAGTTATCCCTGTATTGTCTCGCTCTCAACGTGCTTTAGACAAGACTGCTGAGATGGATTCCTTGTTCAGGGAGTTTGAGTGTGTTTACGAAATCGGGTGTGTGGGTTTAACCCGGGAGGGTGATTCTGGAGAACAAGTTCTAGAAGACTTGGTTTTGCCCAGGAGGGAGAAGATACTTCAGGCAGACCAGACATTTGTAGGAGTTGGACAACATAAGATGACAACAATGTCGTATTATTTTTTCAATCCCGCGTTTTTCGAATCCGATGAACTAAACCTTCAGATGAGAGGAGGTGAAGCATATTTGGTCTCTGATGACGAACGCTTGTCTTTCAGCATTGCTCAGCGGGAGTGGAGTGATCTTCACGGGATTATCAGTGAGATGGTTCATAGAGATTTACCAGATAATATTGAGGGCCTGCATGAATTACTTGATAAGGAATCTATTCCCCTCGACCTTGATTGGGATGTTGTCTTGATGAATCATGCAGCTGCAACAACAAAACACTATGCTGCCCGAGTCGATGCGGAGGCAGTTAGATCTGGTTTGAAATCTGATTATCACATGCACTACCACTGCTTCCATGATGATGATCAAACCTGTGATGACCGGTTGAAGTATTCCGGGCAAGACTTAAACTCGTATAATAAGACCGGGAAAAATTGGGGTGAACTGAGGACTCTCACAAACGGCCTGGATTCAGTAAACTCAGATTTTTCCTCGAGACTTTTTCACGTGCCCACTGAGGTTGAGAATCTCAGAGAAGATTTGTGTACTAAAGTACCTTACTTCAACAATCAAACCATCCGGGATCTCTTCGAGGAATACAAACCAATTGCCTGTGGTTTGTGGATGGATTTAGTGGGTATTTTCTCGGGGGGGGGAGGCCGCACCCACCTTCAGGAGAATTCTCGGGGAGGTGGTGGACGAGGTTGCGGGTATGCATGAAGATGAAGTCTCACCCGCCGTAAGCCATCTCATTGAGGTTGATGAAGTTCACGAGGAAGTCTTATCCCAACCTGATAATGATGAAGCGCAAAGGAAGATAATCGATACTATAGACACCCTAAACTCCAGGTTTAACTGGTTTTCCATGGACGAGGAAACCTGCACAAAGCAAGGAATGGACGAACATATAAAAGAAAAACTGAGAAACTTCCTGGTAACCGCAAGAACCATTGATCAGATATCTGGGAGTAAATAAAAATCGATTCTCGATTAAACATACGATAATATTTTTCCTTCATTGTTTTTTTAAGCAATTGGGGCGTAATCGCCTTGGCGGAGGTTCCGGTGACTTGCGTTGCCCGTTAAGCCTTAAGATTTTATTGAAGAAGGGGTAGGATTTTTCACAATCCCGTAAGCGCCTTCATCTTCCGTTCCCCTATCTCTCGGACGAGTTTCGGTTGGTTTAGTATTTGGGTTGCGATTTTTTCCGCCGCCTGAAATGCTTTTTCAGCGTCTTCCGGCATTTGTGCTTTGATGAAGCATTCTCCAGCGCGCGTTGCATTCTCGACAGCCTTCGGGTATTCTTTGAGTTCCCTTCCGTAGGCTATTGAGGCTATTCGGAAGCAATTTCCGGCTTCCGGGTGGTTTCCAGCCTCTGCGAAGCATTCCCCCGCCTTAACGTTGAATCGCGCGCCCGATGCGAGCGCCTTATTCGGGTCCTCCAGTTTCGTCCTTGAGAGTGTCGCGCAGACTTTGTATTCCGTTGCCGCCTCCTCATTCATTCCCGCTTTCCTGTAGTTATCCGCGGATTTTTCGGCATATGATAATTGCTTTTCAACGTCGCCGAGCTTGCTTCCGCACGTGACAGACGCGTGATGGAATCTTTGGGCTGCGTGAAGGTGCTCGCCCTCCTTTATGAAGATTCTTCCGGCGTGCTCGTTCAACCGTACAGACTGCTCAAAGTCCCCTTCAGCGAAAGCCTGGCCCGCGTCCCTGCTATCCTGGTCGGCTTTCTGCGCTCGCGTGCTCCTTTTTTTCCTCTCCGGACTTTTATGGAATTTCTTCTTGTGCATTCTTAACATGCTCTTATTCTCCTCTCCTCTACACTGGCTGCAAGTTCCGCGTCTTTTAACTGTCCCGCCGCTATGGCCCGCGCTTGTCCGAAAGAGGATTCCGCGTCTTGTACCAAACCCGCCTTCATGAGGCATTCGCCTGCGCGGGTTGCGTATTCAACCGCCTGAGGCAGATCATCAAGCTTTCTTTCATAGTGTATGGAGGCTGCTCGAAAGGCGTTGCCGGCGCGGTCTGGGTCCTCCGACTTCTCGAAGGCTTCACCCGCCTTAACCCAGTATTCTGCAGAATCAGTTATGGCTTCTCTCGACTCCGGGAGATTGCTCGCGCAAACCCGCGACGCAACCTCGTATTCCTTGCCGGAGACATCGTACATGCCGGCTTTCGCGAAAGCTTGGGCGGCTTTCACGCAGAATTGAATCTTCCCTTCAAAGTCTCCAAGCTGTGCGCCGCACACTATTGCAGCACGCTGGTAGCATTGGCCTTCCCTCTCATTGGCCCCGTCTTTCCTACACTTCCTCGCAGCCTGCTCGTTCAGTTGGACGGCCTTTTGAAAGTCGCCTGCTTCATAAGCTTCATTTGCTTTTTGGGCTAAATCATCTCCCAGTCTAGACCGTCCACTACCCTTATTGCGTCGTGGTCTTTCCGGGGATCTTTTATGTTTCTGTGTCCAGCGAGGCATTATCCTTCAAATAATCTTTAGGGATTTTCTTGAATAAATCAGCGGGTTTTTAGAACATGTGGTCGAAGGCGACTATTTCCCGGAATTCTTGGTATCTTTTTTCGATGTCTTCTTGTTTTACATTCTTGATCCCGTCTACTGTGAAGTCGCTTACCATAAAGCTTGCAATCAGCGAGCCCATTACAAGGCTTTTTTTGATTTGCTTGTCGTTGAAGTCGCGGTGTTTGGCGAGGTGGCCGACGGTGCCGCCTGCGAAGGAATCTCCCGCGCCGGTGGGATCCACGACATTCTCGGTCGGATACGCGGGCGCTGTGAAGTAAGTGTTCTTGCTGAAGTAGATTGCGCCGTGCTCGCCTTTTTTTATGACGACGCGGTCAGTGTGTGTGTTGAGCAGCATCCTGCCCGCTTTCACAAGATTTGGGGTGCCGCAGAACTGCCGGGCTTCCCCCTCGTTTATGATTATCATGTCGCACGCTTCGAACACTTCCGCGACCTTGTCGCGCTTGGACTCGATCCAATAGTTCATGGTGTCGCAT
>JBDRAY010000044.1:0-23482 GCA_043823295.1 Methanobacteriota archaeon
GCATGATTTTGGGGAGAAGTTGAAGTTCTTTCCTGTCCATTGAAAGCGTCACAGGCTCGATGGCGTGAAGAACGCTTTCGACTGCATGTATTCTGAAGTCGTCGGGTAACGTCTGCCCCGGTGATGGCGCGTGCATCGCAGGTCTTCTATGCTTCTGCCCTTTCACGACTTTCTTCTTCTTAATTTCAGGGTGTCCTACCCTCCTATCTGGCTCGGTCGGAGGCTGATAATTTCGTATACGATAGTCTCTTGCAGCAGCTTCCAACACCTCGGGGAAAACAGAGCGGGCGTCAGCAGGCATTCCAAGTTGTAGTGCGTTAAATACTTCAATAAAGTTGGGTAGTAGGTTTTTGATGGCCTCATCCTGAACCTCCCCCTCAACTCCACCCCTTCTTTTTCTCTTGTGCATGGCCATTGAATTACTATTTAGTTTATTATTCAAATACTTGCTTTATGAAACAATCCGGATTTGTTGACACAGAATACTCTCCCACAAATGATGACCTACTCTGCCTCTTCTACGTCGAACCCCCTGAAGGAAAAACCCTTGCATGGAGCGCCGAGAATGTTGCGGGGGAATCCAGTGTGGGCACTTGGACTGACGTCTCGACCGCTGAACATGCGCTTTCAGGTCTTGCCCCCCATGTTTTCTCTCTGGATGAAGAGTCTAACCTCATAAAAGTGGCTTATCCTGTCGACTTGTTCGAATACGACAACATACCCTGTATCCTCTCTTCTGTCGCGGGAAACGTCTTCGGTATGAAAGCTATTTCAAACCTTCGTCTTATGGACATACAGTTCCCAGAGAAAATCAGCTCTAAATTTGCGGGCCCAAGATTTGGAATCCCCGGAATCCGCAATCTTCTGAAAATCCCGGACCGCCCGCTCGTAGGAACCATTGTCAAACCCAAGCTAGGTCTTCCAACAAAAGAGCACGCTCGCGTCGCCTATGACGCGTGGGTTGGCGGTTGCGACATAGTTAAAGACGATGAGAATCTGACGAGCCAGGTGTTCAATCCATTCGAGGAGCGGGTCAAACAGACTCTCGCCATGCGCAAGAAGGCGGAAGCCGAGACTGGTGAAATCAAGATTTACATGCCTAACGTTACTGCGGAGACAAACGAGATGCTCAGCCGTGCGAAACTTGTAAAAGATGCTGGCGGCCGATACGTCATGGTAGACATCATGACTTGCGGTTTCGCATCACTTCAAACCCTAGCCGGCGCCGACCTAGGCCTTGTCCTTCACGCCCACCGCGCCATGCACGCGGCAGTGACCAGAAACCCCCGGCATGGAATCACAATGCTCGTAATCGCCAAGCTCATGCGATTGATAGGCATGGACCAGCTTCACGTCGGCACGTTTGATGTCGGCAAGATGGAGGGTGGAAGCGGCGAGATAAAGCAGATTGCCGAAGCTATCACCGAGGAATCCGTCGGGGAAACTTCGATTCGCCTCGCTCAAAAATGGTCTGGTCAAAAGCCTGTTTTCCCGGTCGCCTCCGGCGGCCTCCACCCCGGCCACGTCGAAGAGCTTATGTCACGCGCTGGATCCGACATAATAATCCAAATGGGTGGTGGAATTCACGGCCACCCTGAAGGCACGAAGGCCGGGTCCGCTGCCGCGCGCCAGGCAGTCAACGCGGTAATGGAAGGCATGACCCCGGTTGAATACGCTAAAACACACTCTGAACTTTCCAAGGCTCTTGAAAAATGGGGCACCTAGAATTCTATTTTCAATGCGTTGAAGTGGGAATTATAAATATTTCGTGAACGCATACTTATATTCTCTACTTCCTATTGTAAGCCGATGACTAGGAATTGCGGGTTCTGTGGGAGGCCTGTTTTCACTGACGGCCAGCCGATTTGCGCGGGCTGTATGAAAAGTAGGGCTCGCGCTGACGTTAAAAAACAGCGTAAATTCGACAGAGAGTTCATTCAAAAAGAAAAGGACAAGGAGACTGAGCAACTGGTTCATGAAGAGGAAGACGAGGACGCAGAGGAAGTGTGGGCTAAGTAAACCCAACATCCTCTAAAGTACTCCTTATTTTTCTCTGAGCTTTCCCCGAAACTGTAGTGGATGTCTTATCTCGCATTCTCCCTTGCATAAACCGTATGATTTTATCTTCACGCACGTGGGACAACTGTACCTCGTCCTACCCCGCTCTCCCGAAAGAAATCTCAACTGATACCGGGTCTTGTTTTCATCGAATGCAGGGGAATCAGAAAACACTTCAACAACCCTGTCTTCTGAAAGACCTTTCCCGACTAAATACGTTGCGAGGATAAACAACATGTTGTGGTTGACCTCACCCATCTTGAGCATTGAGATGATGTAGTTGATGCATGGTGGGCTGGTTTTTTCACTTGCATCTCCGCTGGAAAATTTTTGTGCTGCGAGTGCAAGGGAGTTTTTGATGTCTTTTGCAATTGATTCAACTTGCTTTGGAGCCCTTCCAACGTCCACGGGAGAAAGTATGTGGAGTGTAATCCGCTCTCTTAGTAAATCTCTTTTTTCCGACTCATCGATTTCAACTAAACCGTCCTTGACCTTTCTGTTGACTAAGTTGTATTGTCCTGAAACCCTGGCTAAAGTTTCAGTCAACTTCAAGTATTCACCCAATCCTACCGTGTTTTCCTTAAAGTTTAGGAAAAACTCACTCATCAATTTCTCGACATCACCTTTACTGTCCCTGTAAAATTCAAATGCCTTTTCACCCTCAGCCGAAGCGTATCTCGTCTTAAATCTTCCCCCCGCGATATTTGCGATAAGCCGTGCGATTGGATAGCTTAATATCGTTACTTCTTGAGATACCTTGTCTTCAATTTCAGAATTGATTATTCCGCGCTGAGCGTCTAAAAACCGGCTCTTACCCTGCCTTAAACATTCACCATAAACAGGGTGGTCTAGAATTTCATCTAAAGTCAAACCTAAGCCCTCCACGAATTTTTTCGCCTCGTAAGTGAAGGGATACTTGGCGCTGTAAGTTAGGTCGTATTCCACCATATTCTATTTTTATTACGCCTCATAATCTATTAACGTATGAAAAACAACGGTAGAGTATATAAAATAACTTCAGCAGTTATAATCATTGCAGCAATCACCTTGATAGTCCTGATAATTATTGTGTGGTATCTGTACGGATTCGATTATGTGGTCGCACCAAAAACAGTCACAATGATCTCCCAGACCTCGGTTTGAATTAAATCAGCCAAGCTTTCTGGCTAACTCACGAAGGTATTCCACCCCCTCATCCAACACTTCCCCCCCATTATCAGTTATTGTATAATATTTCCGCTGCCGGCGTTTATGCATGCTCCATTTACTTGAAACAAGCTTTTTCCTTTCAAGAGAGTAAAGTACGAGGTATGCAGTCACATTTCCTATTTGAAAGTCGAAGTTTTCCTTTATTTCTCTGCCAATCTCATAGGCGTACATGGGTTTTCTCTTGAGAAGAGTTAGAATGTAAATCCATAGATTGTCTTTCGTAGTTGTTTTTTTAAGTCTATCAATCGGCATTTTTATTTTATAGTCATAAAATATTTATATACATTAAATATATTATTTATTAATATGAAAGACATTAAAGTCGCGATTGTAGGGGTGGGCAATTGTGCATCATCTCTCGTTCAAGGAATTGAATACTACAAGGATGTCTCAGGTGATGATTCGCTAATCCCGGGTCTTATGCACAACGTAATCGGTGGATACAAGATTTCAAACATTAAATTTGTGGCAGCATTCGACGTTGATTCTAAAAAAGTGGGAAAAGACTTATCTTATGCGATTTTCAGCGAACCAAACTGCACCCTAAAATTCTCTGACGTTAAAAAATGGGATGTAACAGTCCAAAAGTCACCGGTATTAGATGGTGTCGGAGACACAACAAGGGACAAGTTCACAGTCGACGAAAAGCAGAAACCAGTTGACATTGCAGACGAGCTTAAGTCAAGCGGTGCCGAGGTTTTAATAAACTATCTTCCTGTGGGAAGTGAGGAGGCGACTAAATTCTGTGCAAAAGAGTGTTTGAAGGTGGGTGTTGCTTTTATCAATGCGATTCCTGTTTTTATTGCATCGAATCCTGAGTGGAGTGGGAAATTTGCGGAGAAAAAAATCCCAATTATTGGTGATGATATTAAAAGCCAGGTTGGGGCGACAATAGTACACCGGACTCTCACACGATTGTTTGTTGACAGGGGTGTTAAACTCGACCATACTTACCAGCTTAATGTTGGCGGAAACACAGACTTTTTGAACATGCTTGAGAGGACCCGTCTTAAAAGCAAGAAGATTAGTAAAACCCAGAGCGTTCAATCCCAACTTCCCACCCAGCTTCCTGCTGAAGACATTCACATCGGGCCTTCTGATTATGTTCCGTGGCTTGATGATAAGAAACTCTGTTTCATTCGGATGGAGGGTAGAAAGTTCGGTGACGTCCCCTTAAACATTGAACTGCGACTTGATGTGGAGGATAGTCCAAACAGTGCGGGAGTCATGGTCGACGCTATACGCTGTGCTAAACTTGCCTTAGACCGTGGTGTCGGCGGTGCCTTAACAAGCCCTTCAAGCTACTTTATGAAGTCTCCTCCAATACAATATGCTGACTCTGTGTGCAGGGAGATGGTCGAAGAGTTCATTAAGGGAGAGCGGGAAAGGTGATTATACTAAATTGGATGAGTGAAATGCTAGTTCAAGGTCATCGAGCCGAAGGTGAAGATGGCCTATTTGATCAACATTTGTTAAAGGTTGAGGGAGAGCGGGAAAGGTGATTAAATCCTACTTCGACTCTGAGGGTCTGAGTATTCGGTTGGGCATGGTTTTCGCAAAAATTGGTTTGTCCCCCAACGCCTGGACGATTTTAGCTCTTGTCCCTGCGGCATTAGGTTTAATTTATCTCTTTAATGGTAACTTACTTTACGGATTAATTCTTTTCATTTTCTCTGGATTAATCGACGCCATTGACGGGGCAGTAGCAAGGGTGACTAAAAGTGTTTCTAATCTCGGGGCTTTTCTCGACGGAGTAATAGACCGTTATGTTGAGGCAGCGCTTTATCTGGGTCTTATGGCCTATCTTTGGGGTGAAACCCTGATACTGCCTTCTCAAGTATGGATGCTCCTTCTAGTCTACGGGGCCTTGATGCCCACATTCATCAGAGCCTACTCAGACCATAAAGGCGTTGTTTCGGATCCTGAGAAACTTCGAAAAATGGGCGGCCTTCTCGAAAGATTCGAAAGACTTATGCTGATTTACCTTGGAATGTTTCTCGCCCTTCTTTTCACTGAAGTGTACTTAATGTACCTTATAGTATTGGTTACAATACTTGCGAATCTTACGGCAGCTCAAAGAATTTACTATGTCATCAAGGAAGCCTAAAAAACAAGGCTTTTTTTAATGGGTATCCAATTCTTATTCCCATGGATTATGCAGAAATCAAACCCAAGTTTCTGAAAGAAAAGCTCGTCGAGAAGCACACCAACTTTCTTAGTGACTACAAGAAAAAGCTGAAAGACATAAAGCGTCTTGGTGTTTTAGAGGAGAAAATCGATCAACTAGCCCACTGGATTGACAATAGTGAGGGTGATAAGACACAGGATCTGATTTCAGAGAAGTATTCCGCCGAAGATGAGCTTTCGAAAATAGAGGATTTTCTGGGGTCTCTCTCTCACAAAAATACCGCCGAGATTACGCAAAAGATTTCAGAGCATGAGGTAGCGCTTAAGTATTGGGAGAAGAAATGAATGAGAGGGAACTTAAGAAGAAGGCTAATTCTTTGAGGCATGAGGTTGATTCTCGCAGGAAGAGGTTGTCTGATATTTTCAGCAATCTACGGGTTCATCAATCAGACTCGCGTGAATTGAAGAAGAAACGGGATTCACTAAACGATGAGATAAAAGAGCTTTCTCAAAAAATCAAGGTTTACAAGGGTAAGCGGGATAAGCTCAACAAGGCTGTTGGAAAGCTTGCATCATCTAGGAGGAAGTTTATGGGTGATCTCAAGCATTTGGGGGGAAAGCAATCTGACTCTAAGAAAATCAGGACTCAATTAGAAAATAATGTTAAAAATACCGAGCAGTTGATTGAAGGTGTATTGAAAGATAAATTCAGTGTGTTTGTTTCGGAGGAGATTCCTTTAAGGGATGAGAAACGGCTTTTCGACTTGATCCTTGATCTTTCGGCTAAATTAATTGCTGCGAGAGACGCATCTAAAATCCAGGAGAAGATTATGGAGGATTTTAAAGACTCCGAGGAGCTTTCAAGCAGGCTTGGTTCAATGGGTGATGAGTTTTCCGTGTTATCGGAGATTTCGGATGAGTACCATAAGAAGGTAATCGAAACTTATGAGGAAATCCGCAAGAAAAAAGCGTTGTCTAGCGAATCCCACAGTAAGCTGAAGGAAAAGTATGCTGAAATGGATCCACTGCGAAAGCAGATTGCAGGCATAAAAGAGGAGATTGCAAAGCTTCAGGAGGAGATAACCCCCATAAACGAGGAACTCGAAGACATTCGAAGGAAGAGGGAGGAGAAAAAGAAACTAGAGCTGGCAAAAGAAGCCAAGGAAAAACTCAAAACCTCAAAGAGAGTAAGCCTTGATGATCTTAAAATGATTCTAGACCACTGGAAAATCGATTAGCTTGTCAGAAAATCTATTTCTTCGTCGCTAAGCTTGTAAAAACTCTTTACTTCTTCTTCCCCCACCATTTTCTTCTCTAATAGGATTTTGTACAAGCTCACGTATTGTTGCGCGAATATTTTCGACGAAACATGAAGGTACGGTGATGCTTTCGCTCCCATGGTTTTTTTTATTTCACGGGTTTTCTTGCTCCTGCCTAAAGCTCCATAGTATGCTGGAAACACGTATCGGCAATAACTTATCTTTTCAGGCCGGCTGCAAGACACTCCACCACTCATAAGCGGGCTCGCATACCTTAGATATCCCCAATACTGTCTTCTTCTTATCCTTCCCAGGAAAATATCGGATCTTGAGAGGTAATTTAATGCGTCCACGAGATTCCTACCTGACCCGTAAAGTTTCGGTAGGTTTTCGTCAATCCAAACCAAAATACTTTCTGGCTGCTCACTCAAGTTAAAGCTCTCTGAGGAAAGCTCTGAAACCGGTTTTCCACCATAGACTTTACTCAAGAATTCATAGACATCCTTTTTCTTGTCTCTAGCATAAAGCAGTTCAAGGTCTTTTTCCTGGACGTTATTTCTCCCTGCACACAGAGTCTGAAGGTCGTTTACAGAGGATCTGATATCCCCTGAAGCGTTTTCGGAAATCTCCTCTAAAATCTTGGGTGGAACAAAAACTTCCTCGCGATCGCAAATCAGCTTTAGAAAATTCACTACTGTCGCATTCTGATTCTTTCTCAAGACAATTTTCTCGCATACTTTTTTGACTGAAGCCAGCTTTTTAGAGGAAGGATCGGATGTGATCGCAACAGTCGGATTCCTAGACTCTGAAATAAGCTCTACAAGGGACTTAACATCCTTTTTCAAGTCGATATCGTCTACTACGATAAGCCTTTTATCACCGAAAAGACTCGTTGTCTGGGCCATAGCCTTTGCAGACTCAATGTTGTCTTCCGAAACAAAAATAATATCCCAACCCTTCTCCTTCGCCAAAAGCTTCACTAAAAGAGTCTTCCCACAGCCTATTGGGCCAGTTATAAGGACTGGTTTATCCCAACTGGAAGATACGAGATTGGAGACCACAGTCTTGTTCCCAACAAATTCAGAAAGGGTTTCCGGTTCATGCGTTAAAGTCCACATTTTTATTGGCAATCATATTACTATCCACAATAACCAATAAATAAAAGGGGTGGTGTATATGGCTTCTCCAATCGACCCATTAGGGTATGCGGGCATGGACTTCTTTAACATACTAGTAAGCTCGGTGGCAATGTCTTTAAAATTGATTGCCGGTTTTTTAATCGGATACCTAATTGCAGTCGTAATCTCCACGGTCTTGAACAAAATCTTAAACTTGGGAGAGCTTAAGCATTCTGTTGTTCGCCATGGGGCGATGTCATCGAAGCTTTGGGCTTCTTCAACAACCTTTCTGACGAGCTATCTCAAGTGGTATATTACTGTTGCGATTCTCACAGTCTTCAACATTAATATCATCAATGAAGTCTTCTTGTTTCTGACGAATCTTTTATCGTTTATCATCCTACTCATCATTGGTCTTGGATTAGGGGGTGTGGTTTTCAAGATTATAAAGGATGCTTTAGAGAGTCTTGGTCTTGGTGCTGAACTTAAAAAACATAATATTGCCGGCGCTTTCGGGGGTTTTGAATTGTCAAGTATTCTGGCAGGTATTGTGAAGTGGTACCTAGTCCTTCTTTTCATCGGACAAGGCATTGCGAAACTTAACCTTGTGAAATTGAGCATGTTTGTGGATGAATTAATGGTGTACATCCCAAATGCTATCCTAGGCCTTCTGATACTTATTGTCGCTCTTTTGCTTTCGAATTTGTCTGCGGGACGGATTAGAAGTGGGAAGACGCCCCTTTCAGATGTTTTCGCATTGGGTGTTGAAGTGGTTATCGTCTTCTTTGGGGTTGTGATTGCTTTGCCAAAGTTTGGAGTTCATAACGTCTCCATTCTTGAGGATTCATTCAAGATACTGTCTATTGGAGTGTCTTTGGGTTTGGGTATTGCTATCGGTCTGGGTTTGAAGGAGCCTATTTCCAAACTCGGTGAGAAGTACCGAAAGGAGATATGAAGTTCACTGTAGAAAGTCATGATTCGAGGAATACTTCACTTGTAGTATTCTCTTGGATTATCGGTTTTCTACTGCTTTATTTCTCACTGAAAAATCTCGTCCCCCTTCTTTCTTCAACGGTTTTTACCGTTCCTATTTTGCTTAAATTTTTCATTTATCTTGCAACAATCTTAATTAGTTGTTTAATATTATTCTACAGTATACTATGTCTTGTACAATCGTGAGGTGGTTTCAGTGGAGCGTGTAACAACCGGAATTCCTGGTTTGGATAGCATGACTGAGGGTGGTTTTAAGCCAAATTCAAACATACTAGTTACTGGGGGTGTTGGTACTGGTAAATCCACTTTTTGCATGCAGTATCTTATCGAGGGTGCTTCTAACGGTCAGAAAGGGATTTACGTGACGTTCGAAGAGGAGACTCACACTTTAAAGGATAACATGAGCAGGTACAACTGGAATATTGATGCGCTAGAGGAGAAAAGGCTTATCAGGATAATTCATTTGGCCCCTAAGGATGTAATGCAGGTTGTGAAGTCTGGTTACGGTGAGATTATTAATCTCGTTAAGGATTTGGATGCTACTAGGGTCGTTATTGATTCTGTGAGCAGTATCGAGCTTATGATAGAGGATGATTTCAGAAAGAGGGAGAGCATGCTTCATCTTATGACGTGGTTGAGGAAGAATGGGTGCACCTCCCTTTTAGTGTCTGAGGCTGAGCAGCATCCTAGCAAGTATTCACGTCACGGAATCGTCGAATTCATCGTGGATGGTGTGATAGTCTTATATAACCTAAGAAGGCAGATGGTTCGTCAGAGGGCTCTTGAGATTTTAAAGATGAGGGGTACTAATCACATGAGTAGGATTGTTCCATTCATTATCAGCAATGGCATTGAACTGCTTCCTCGTCAAAAGCTTTTCGGAGACTTCTAAAGGGATTTTCGGATTTGACGGGGATTCGATATTACTGTGATGTAGTTGGATTTCCTTAATTTTTCCACGTTTTTGAGATCGATTTTCCGGCAGTAAACCTTGATTTTTCGTCCGCTCGGAATTTTGGTTTCAACCTCCTTTCCCTGGTCGGATGGTAGGATGATTACATTAATGCGCCTTTTTGTAAACTGGGCTATGATGTTTGTTAATGCTGAATCTGATATACCCAAAGCCGCTTTTGCGCATGTGTTTGCAGTTGCTGGAGCTACAACCGCGACCTTAAATTTTCCACTTCCCGAAAGAGGCGTGCTGTACCCTAAGTCTTTTTCAAAAAAGACTTCACAACAAAATCCCAAAACTCTTTCAAAGAGTCCGTACGCCTTTAATACTTCCTCTCCAGCAAGTGATGTGACTGCGGAAACTTCATGTTCCCTTGAAATAATTTCGAATTCTTTAACACTTTCCTCAAGATAATGCCCGGCCCCCGAAACACACCACAGAATCTTCATTCGACATAAATCTTTGAAAATAATAGTTATAAACCCGAAAACCTATCCTTTTACTGTTATGGTGGAACATCTGGAACAAACTCTGGCAGATGAAATCGAAAAAAAAGACATAGGCTACATCAACTACGTACTAATAGCCGTAATCATCCTTGGATTAATATCCGGTGCATACACCTTCTTCTTTTCTAAGGAAAATTTCACGTTTACACTACTAGTGTTCACAGGACTGGTTTTGGGTGTTATAACAGCCTACTACTACTATGAATCATTTTCATCGGAAGACAAACGACTGATCTTAAATCCAGATGAAAACATACTGATTGAAAGCTCTAATCCCCAGACGTATATAAGCGTTCCTTCAGCTAAAGTAGGTTTCTTAACTAACACTCCCCCCCTTAAAGTAAACTTGTTTTTAACAGACAAAGGCATTGTCATCGAGCCTGTCGACGTTCAGGAGTTCGATGATGAGGGGAAACTGTATTACTTGCACATTTACCACCACGATATAATGGCTATGAAACCCGAATCAAACTTCATGTCAGATTATATACGGCTAAAATATAAGGGACCTAACATGGAAGACCAAGAGATCCTCATATTCGCTGGGGAAGATACGCACAAGTGGGTTGACGAGCTCACAACAATTCTCGGAGTGGAAGCTATTTAACCACTCATTCTATTTCTTTAAAATGGCTTTGAATCCTTTAATGGCTAGAGACCATGATGTAATCGACCTTCCGTTTCTTGATGCAGTCTCAAGTCTCGCGAAAAAACTTTCTGATGGTGATGATTATCTGGTTGTAAGTCACCATGACGCCGACGGGGTCACAGCATGCGCTATCATGGTTGATCTATTGCGCTCTCTCGGGAAAAAAGTGGATTACAAAGTATTAAAACAATTGGATAGTATCACAATCTCCGAAATAAAAGATTTTACGGGCAAAATACTGGTTTTCACTGACATGGGCAGCGGCCATTTCACACTCCTTGCCGACCATGGGGTAACCGACTTCTTTGTTGTCGACCACCATAATCCTGAATGCGAGTCTCCAAAACAAATCAACCCACACTCCTTCGGATTCAACGGAGGGATAGACGTTTCCGGCTCTGGGATGGCCTATCTTGTGGCTCGCGCATTAGGTCGAAGAGATTTCGCCCACCTTGCGATTGTTGGAGCTTGCGGGGACATGCAAGATTCCGGCGGAAAATTACGGTCCATAAACCGCATGATCATGTTCGACGCAATCGAACAAGGCACCTTGAAAGTTAAAAACGATTTAAGGCTTTTCGGAAGGCAAAGCAGATCCCTAGTCCAGATGCTAGCCTACGCCTCTGATCCCGTGCTACCTCACCTTACTGGTAATCAAAAAGGATGCACGCAATTTTTAGAGTCGAATGAAATTCTGGTCAGAGACGAAAATAATCGGCTTCGCAATTACGTCGACTTAACTCACCTTGAACGCGAGCGTCTCACAACTGCCTTATACATCCATCTTCTTGATGCAAACACTCCCGAGTTTATCATCCAAAGGATGATCGGTGAGGTCTACACTCTTATGCGCGAGGAGAAGAAGACTGAGCTTCGCGACGCAAAAGAGTTTGCAACGCTTTTAAACGCCTGCGGAAGGCAAGAGCAACCTGAGATAGGCGTTATGGTCTGTTTAGGCGACCGAGGAGAGCACTTGACTTTAGCTAGAAGCCTTCTTGAAAACCACCGTAGACAACTTAGCGCGGGTTTAGATTATCTTTCGAAAAAGGGTGTTGAATCAAAAGAGAACCTCTACTTCTTTGACGCTGAAGGCGAGGTTAAAGAAAGTATCGTCGGCGTTGTCGCAGGTATGGCTTACGGCGCGCGCATAATCCCCCCAGACAAGCCGGTTTTGGGTTTCGCTCAAGACCGAGACGACCCCGACTGGCTTAAGGTTTCGGCGAGAGCAAACTACAGTCTTCTTCGAAAAGGAATTCATCTTGGAAACGCCATGAACGAGGGCTCGTCTAAATTCGGCGGTGAAGGCGGCGGCCACGACATCGCAGCTGGGGCGCGAGTACCAAAAAACAAGAAAGAAGACTTCATAAAAGAAGTAAACAACATATTTACTACGCAGATGAGCAACTAACAACCCAAAATCCCATTTTTATAGCCTTTTTGCTTATGATTAACCCGTACGTTTTCTTGGATAGTGCGGATTCGTCTGCGCTATACCGATGAAGCTCTGAAGTAAAATTATAATATTATGGCTCGAATGCATGCTCGCAAGAAGGGTAAGTCTCGCTCCAAAAAGGTTAAGAGACCTAAGGTTCCCGAGTGGGTTAACTACTCGCCCGAGGAGGTGGAGGAGATAATAGAGAAACTCGCGAAAGAAGCTAATAGTCCCAGCAAGATAGGTTTAATCCTCCGCGACCAGTATGGAATTCCAGACGTATTCTCTATCACGAAAAAGAAGGTAACAAAGATTCTCAAGGGAAAGAATCTTTCAACAAAGCTTCCAGAGGATTTGAGAAACCTGATTCAAAGAGCCACAAACCTTAGAATCCACTTGACTGAACACTCAAAAGACAAGCATTCTCGAAGAGGCCTTCAACTTACCGAATCAAAGATCAGAAGGTTAACAAAATACTATAAATCATCCGGCAAACTATCGGAGTCGTGGAGATACGATCCCGAAAAAGCCCGATTGGAGTTGTAAAGATGAATGCTTGCGCCCAAATATCCACGAAGTCAGAGAATCCGAAATGCGTCATGAAAGCTCTTTCAGTAGACAACAAGGCGGCTGAGATAGATTCCAAGGTAGGTGGGAAAACAATTAAAACCGAGGTCAAGGCGAATAATCCCCGCACACTTCTCGCAACAGTAGACGACATCATTCGTTGCCAAATGGTTGCCGAAAAGATAATTGAAGATGGCTAGGAAAAAGAAGATTAGTTCATGGAAACAGAAGAAGACTTATAATGTGTTGGCTCCAGACAGCTTCAACAACAAAATCTTGGGTGTGACACTCTCGGCAGATCCTAAAAATCTTATTGGACGAACCATCACCATCTCTGCCAAGGATTTGACTGAAGACAGGACTAAACAACATTTCAACCTAACATTTGAAGTAACTGATGTTTCCGGCGAGGGAGCTAAAACAAAGTTTAAGAAATTCACTGTTTCTTCCGGTTACATGAAATCCAAGGTCCGTAAGAAGACTACGAAAATCGACTTTATATCTGAAGCATCCTTTGAAGGTGTGAAAACAAGGGTTAAGGTCATGATTTCTGGTGGAAGGGGAATAAGCAGGGATCAGAAAAAACAGATTTCAGAAAAAATAAAATCTATTTTTAATTCACACAAAGACAAAAAGATAGACGACGTAGTTCAGATGATTGTTTTCGGAAAACTGGGAACAGAAATCTATCATGGTCTAAAAACAATCAACCAGATTTACCGTGTTGAAATCCAGCAGCTTAAGGTAGTCTAATCTCTTGGGTAAACGACTCTCTTCTCTGAAACATCCAAGACCACGAATCGTTCCCTTAATTCTTTTAGAATCTTTGATTGTTCCACAAGTTTTACAACTTCCTCCGGCTTGCACTGTGATCCTGAACTCAACAGTAAAACAGTTTTTTCTGGATTATACTCCACAATCCTCCACAAATGCTTTAAAATCTCTTCGAGAGATCCGAACTCGCAGGAAAAAAGTATTTTCGGCTCAAGCCAAATCAAGTTTACTTTACCCAAATTTATTCCGTACTCAATGATTGAAGCATCAATTCTAACAGTAAAACCCAATTGCTCACCCAAGACTCTATAATAGTCAACTAATGCATCCTTAAAGGGCTTCCCACACTCCTTCAAGTGTTTATCAAGCGCCTTGAAATCCGTGATATTCTCCATTTTTTCCCTAATAAAATTTTTCCGAAAAAGATATTGCCGAGTGAATCTCACCTATAACGTCGGTGGCAGTAACTGACACCCCAAACTTCTCAAACGCAATGTCTCCTGCAAGACCATTTAGAAACGCTCCCGCACAAGCAGATGAGTAAGAGTTTTTATTTTGAGCGATTAGTCCTGCAACGAGTCCTGCCAACACGTCTCCGGTTCCTCCCACAGTCATCGCAGGATTTCCTGTTTTATTCAATCTGCTTGTCTTCCCGTTTGAAATCACGTCAACAGCGCCCTTAAGCAGTACTATGGTCTCTGTCTTTTTTGCCGCAGCCTTACAAGCCATTTCCCTGTCATCTCCTATTTCACCGAAAAGCGACTCGAATTCGTGGGCGTGCGGTGTTAAAACCATATTATTCTTCAAATGCTTTTTATCAACGAGCCGCAGGGCGTCGGCATCCAAAACAATTTGCGTTTCCACTTTCCCTAAAAGCTCTCTTAGTGCGTATTTCGTGTCTGAGTGCGTTCCCAACCCGTTTCCAATAGCCAGAACATCAAATTTCTCCTCCAATATTTTTTCCACATCATCTTCGGAAAAATATTTGTTAGATTTTAATGGATAAACTATGATGTTGGGGTCATATGGTATTTTTTCAGCCACAATCTTCGGGCAGGCGATTGTTACTACGTCAGCCCCGCTTTTAAGGCAAGCTTGCGCGACTAGCATGGGAGTTCCAATGTATCTCTCTGACCCGCCAACTATGAGTACTCTACCAAAATCTCCTTTATGAGAATCCACATCTCTTCTAGGTATCGCAAGGTATACGTCTCCGGGACCCACATACTTTTCAGCTTCAGGAGGCATCCCGATATCAACAATCTTCGACCCTGACACTTTCTCCCTGTGAAGTGCGAGCACAACGTCTGCTTTAACTGAAGTTTCATCGTCCCCGGAAGGCGCATCCACTGAAATTTTCACGCAATCAAGAGTGTTTATAAGCTCTATCAGACTTCGAATAGGTTCTCTAACAATCCCCTCAACACCCACTCCCAAGAGAGCGTCTACTGCCGCGTCACAGTTTCCGACTTCTTTTTTTATTATTTCACATTGGCTTGAATCATAGACTTCAGTAACCTGTAAGTCTAACGCCTTTAGCATGTCAAAGTTTTCCTGGCACTCCCGGCTCCGCCCACCGCTTAACGCATAAACTTTGACTTTTTCTCCTTGCGAGTGTAGTAGTCTGGCTGCTGCGAGTCCATCCCCCCCGTTGCCTCCTCTCCCGGAAAAAATCACAATGTTCTTAAAGGATTCGCATTCATCTGCGATTTTTCTCCCGGCGTTTTCCATAAGAAGCAGTGTGGGCACTCCAAGATACCTTGCGTTTATGTCAAGCACCTTAGACTTCAAAGCTCATTCACCCCAAAACAATATTACTTAACCGTAGGCCGGACCAGTCTCATCCTTTTTGAAGGCTTTCTCGTAGAATTTCATGCCTTCTTCGGTTATGGACGGTTTAACCTCTTCCAAAGCCTTTTTGAAATGCTTCATCGAAACTTTTTCCGCGTCAATGTTCTCGCGGAGAGCGTTTAAACCAGCTTCCCTGCAGACTCCTTCTATGTCTGCGCCGCTGAAGTTTTCGGTTTTTCTGGCTAGCTCTTCCAAGTCCACTTCCTTTAGTGGCATGTTTTTTGTGTGTATCTTGAATATTTCCAGTCTCGCTTCTTTATCAGGTGCGGGTACTAGTAGCATCGAGTCGAGTCTTCCGGGTCTTATCAATGATGGATCTAGCATGTCGTGGCGGTTCGTAGTTCCCACGACAATGACGTTTTCCAGGCTTTCAATCCCGTCTAGTTCAGTAAGTATCTGGTTTACAACGGTCTCTGTGACGTGGCTTCCCGAATACATGCCGCGTCTCGGAGCTATCGCATCAATCTCATCGAAGAGTATTATCGTGGGGGCTGTCTGCCTAGCTTTTTTAAATATCTCGCGGACTCCCTTTTCGGATTCCCCAACCCACTTGGATAATAGTGCTGGCCCCTTTACCACAATAAAGTTTGCGTCTGATTCGTTGGCTATTGCCTTGGCCAGAAGAGTTTTCCCACATCCCGGGGGACCGTAGAACAATACTCCCTTGGGAGGGGTTATCCCCATCCTCTTGAATGTCTCAGGTTTTTTGAGAGGCCATTCAATCATCTCTCGAAGGTTCTTTTTAACCTCAGAAAGCCCTCCAATATCCCCCCACTTGACGTCTGGAACTTCGACAAATACTTCCCGAAGGGCTGAAGGCTCTACCACTCTTAAGGCTTCGCTGAAATCGTCTCTTCGAACATCCAGGTTTTCCAAAACCTCGGCCGGGATCTCGTCTTTTTCCAAATCAATCAGTGGCAGGATTCTTCTCAAAGAGCTCATCGCAGCTTCTCGGGCGAGTGCTGCAAGGTCTGCGCCTACGAATCCGTAAGTCGAATTCACTATCTCTGCCAGATCAACGTCTTCTTTTAGCGGCATTCCGCGGGTGTAGATTTGTAGTACTTCTTTCCTCCCGTTTTTGTCTGGAACTCCGAGCTCAATTTCCCTGTCGAATCTTCCAGGACGGCGTAGTGCCGGATCTATCGAATCCTCCCTGTTTGTCGCAGCGATCACAATCACGTTTCCGCGTGCAATCAACCCGTCCATAAGTGACAGAAGCTGGGCTACGACTCTCCGCTCAACTTCGCCTTTAGTCTCCTCCCTCTTCGGCGCAATAGAATCTATCTCGTCTATGAAAATGATTGATGGCGCGTTCTGCTGGGCTTCCTCGAATATTTCCCGAAGCCGCCTTTCCGACTCCCCATAGAACTTGTCCATTATCTCGGGGCCTGCAACAGGTATGAAGTGTGCGTTCGTCTCCGAAGCAACCGCTTTCGCAAGTAGTGTCTTTCCAGTTCCAGGCGGTCCGTAAAGCAAAACCCCTTTTGGCGGCTGAATTCCAAGCTTTTCAAACAACTCCGGGTGCTTCATTGGAAGCTCTATCAACTCCCGGACTCTAGCTATCTCGTCTTTTAGCCCTCCAATATCTTCGTACCTGACTGCCGGGGCCCCGGTCACAACCTTCTGCGGAGTTGATTTTATGTCTATGGTCGTGTACTCGTTCACCTGGACTACGCCTTTCGGTTTCGTCTGGCTCACGGTAAAAGATATTGACTGTCCTAAAACGGTTATTATGAAGTTGTCTCCCTGGATTAAGGGCCTTCCCATGAGAATCTTTTGCTTCACATAGTTTGAGAAGTCCCCTCCAAAGCTTATCTCGTGCCTTGTAGGCGCAATTGAGACGGTTTTCGCATCAGTCGCCTCTGCCTTTTTCACTGTTATTTTGTCTCCAAGGCTTGAAGCAGAATTTTGTCTTAATATCCCGTCCATTCTTATGATGTCCAGGCCCTCGTCTTGGGGGTGGGCCTGCCAAACCTTTGCGACAGTTTTCTTGGACCCTTCAATCAAGACCACGTCTCCAGTAGTAAGTCCAAGTTTTTCTGCCGCATCAGAGCTTATTCTCACGATGCCTCTTCCAACGTCGTTGTGCATTGCTTCAGCAACCTTGAGTTTTAGTTCTTTTTCCATTTTTCTTGTAGGGATTTTACATTAAGCCTTTATAATTGTTGTGTATTTACGTATTTTACCGCTTCTATCCCCCCGTCTGTTATCCTGTATTCAATCCTTTCCCCTTCAGCCTTATTTAAGTGTTTTCGAAGTATCATGAATCTCTCACCGTTTTCACAAACCCCGGACTCAACCATTATCTTGCTCCAGTAGTGGTTTATCCCCCCTCCAACCGGAATGATTCTCCCGGAGTCTATGTCGGTGTAGACTTGATTTAACATGATGACGGGAATGTCCCATTTTCTTGCGATTCTAAGAAGCTTTGCCAGCATCCTACCGAATTCTTTGATGTCTCTTTCCTCTTCAAGACGGTACAGCAGGGCGATGCTGTCTATTACGACCAGTGATATTCCCCCCGAAGCCACGATGTCTGAAGTCTTGTCGAGTGCCACCTTCTGGTCCTGGAAAGAGGTGGGCTTTATCAACAGCATGTTTTGAAGTACGTTTTCAGTTTCCTCCCCGCAAATCTGTTTTAACCGCTCAGTTGAAAACCCTCCTTCAGAGTCAATGTATACTACTTTCCCGGTTTTCACGGCTGAAACGCAACTCATTATGGCGAAATTCGTCTTTCCAGAAGATGGTGGCCCGAAAATGTGTGTTAACACTCCTGGAGTAAGCCCCCCTCCTAAAAGACTGTCAAACGCAGGATTTATGGAAATCATTTAATCTTGTTTTCCCCGTCAACATAAATAATCTTTGGTTTATGCCCTTTGATTTCATCATCATCAATCAAACCGAAGCACAATATTATGAGCTTGTCTCCAACCTCAACCAGTTTTGCGGCAGCCCCGTTTACGCACACTACCCCTGAATCCCGCTTTCCAGCTATTGCGTACGTCGTAAACCGCGCTCCATTTTCCATATCCCCCACCAAGACCTTCTCATACTGATTTATCCCGGATTCGTCAAGAAGTCTCTCGTCTATCGTAATGCTTCCGGTGTACTCAACGTTTGCCTCAGTAACCTTTGCACCGTGTATTTTAGCGCGAAGAATCTCTCTCAACATCCTTGTCACAACCCCGTCATCTCGCAGGCGTCCTTTAAAATCTTTACAGACTCCTCAAATAAAAACTGTTCTTTTTCGTCAAATTGTATTTGAATCGGATTTGCCCCGCGTCTTCCGACTTTGGCGAGAGTGCTAACGTATATCCCATGTTCACTGTTGTATGTTGAAACCGGCATTATCTCCCCTTTATCTCCGGAAATTGCCTCAACCACGCTTCCAACAGCCACGGCCGGGGCATAGTATGTCGCACCTTTGAGTTGTATGACTTCGGCTGCAGTCTTTCTAACCTGAACAGCAATTTCTATGAACTCTTCCTTGGTCATTTTACCCGACTCTTCGACTGATTCCCCAGAAATCTTTGATTGACTGTATGCCGCAAACATTGAGTCTCCGTGCTCGCCCGCCATTAAAGCCGACACTTCCGAGGGATTTACTGAAAGCTTGTTTGCGATGGTCGACCTTAACCTTAATGAATCTAAGACAGTTCCCAACCCAAAAACTTTCTGGTAGTCAAAACCCGACTTTTTCTGGGCGACATAAGTCATAACGTCCACGGGATTTGAGACAACAAGCAAGATAGAGTCGTCCACGTGTTCCATTAAATCATCAATGATCTTCCCCATAATCGCGGTGTTTTTCTTGAGAAGGTCGAGTCGATTATCCCCCGGCCTTCTCGGTATTCCCGCCGTAATGACTACTATATCCGAACCTTGCGCGTCTGCGAAATCGGAAGAACCGCTCACAACGACACTTTTTCCGAAGTGCGAGCTTGCGTGCATAAGATCGAATGCTTCCCCGCGCGCTCTGTCTTCGGCTATGTCAATCAATGCGAGTTCGTCAACGGTTTTGCCCGCCAGCAAGTAAAAACATGTGGTCGATCCGACTTGTCCTGCCCCAATTATTGTTGCCTTCATTTTTCGTAAATATTACGCTTACCTCTTATAAAGGTTTCCGCCGTGAGAGTCTATCGCGACTGTGAGGGGGCCGAAGTCTTTTACCTGCAGTTGCCATACTGCTTCTGGCGCTGACAAGTCAAGCCAGTGTACGTCCAACACCTTTTCAATTTTTTCGGCTGCGAGAGCGCCCGCTCCTCCAGTGTATGCGAGGTAGATGCAGCCAAAATCTTCCATGGCCTTGACCACTTCATCGCTCATACCTCCTTTGCCTATTATTGCACGTACTTTATATTCCTCTATTACTCTCGGAGTGAAGTCGTTCATCCTCGCGCTCGTTGTGGGGCCGGCTGAGAGTATATTCCATGAGTCATCCGGATTTTTCCTGGTTAACGGGCCTGTATGATAAATTACACCCCTCTCTAGCGTAAACGGCAGTTGTTCTCCAACCTTTGCGTACTCAATGATCCTCTTATGTGCCTTGTCTCGTGCGGTTAGAATCTCTCCTGAAAGATACACTGTGTCCCCAACCTTTAAGCCTTTCACACCCTCTTTTTTCATGGGTGTTGTAATCTTTTTCATAGATACTCTACTTTATCTTCTAAAATCCGTGCTGTGGCTCTCCGTGCAGCCCAACACTGCATATTCACCGCGACTGGCAATCCGTTTGTATTGCATGGGGCGGTCTCGATATTCACTGCGAGCGAAGTTGTTTTCCCTCCAAGTGCCATAGGCCCGATACCTAGCTTGTTTATTTCCGAAAGGATTTCCCTCTCAAGCCCTACAATCTCTTCAATGTGATTTCTCCGGGTTATGGGCCTTAATAGCGCTTTTTTCGAAAGCTTCATGGCTATGTCTGAGGTTCCTCCGATTCCCACACCCACGATGGTCGGGGGGCAAGGCTTTCCCCCAGCGTCAGAAACCGTCTTTAACACGAACTCTTTAACACCCCCAATCCCCTGAGAGGGCGTTAGCATGGCGAGCGCGCTCATGTTCTCGCTTCCACCTCCTTTGGGGAAAACAGTTATTTCCAAATAGTTTTTGTCTGGCAGTATCTCGAAATTTATGAATTTCGAGTAATCTCTCATTTTCTCGGTGACGTTTTCTCTTGTGAGCGGGTCAACCATGTGTTTTCGAAGTGGGACTTCATTACTCGCCTTTATTATGCCTTCACTTACTGCCGCAACTAAATTATTCAAGTCTACTTTCGCAATTCCCCCAATCCCTAAATACACTAGTGGCGTTCCAGTATCCTGGCACATCGGAATTTTCCCATCCCCAGCTACCTTCACATTCTCTAAGATGGTTGCGATTTGCACTCTCGCAACACCCTCTTCCACCGTTAAAGCATCTTCAAGCGCGTTTTTCACATCTTCCGGAATGCTGGTTTCAGCTCGTTTGAAAAGTTCTGAAACAACTTCCACTATCTTGTTTCCGCCACTCATGCTATTATATTCAAGTCATTCAATTAATTAACTGTTTATGGCAAGCATGTTCGGGGAGGCCTTTAGGGTTTCCACGTGGGGTGAATCCCATGGTAAGGCGGTTGGATGCGTCGTGGACGGTTGCCCTTCAAACTTAGAGTTGACTGTGGAAGAAATTCAGCGTGAATTAGACCGCCGCAGGCCAGGCCAAAACAGCGTTTCAACCGACCGGTTAGAAGCGGATGCGGTGGATGTTCTTTCAGGACTATTCGAAGGCAAGACTTTAGGCACTCCAATTTCAATGGTCGTGTTGAATCAGGACGCAGATTCCAGCAAATACGAGGCCATCAAGAACACTCCCCGCCCGGGACACGCCGACTTTACCTGGCGTGCAAAGTTCGGGCACGTAGACTTCCGCGGAGGAGGAAGATCAAGTGCAAGGGAGACTGTCGGGCGCGTTGCAGCAGGAGCAATTGCAAAAAAACTCCTCCAAGTATTCGGGATTCATACAATCGGTTTCGCCCGCTCGATCGCCGGCATTGAATCTGAGGAGGAATTCGACGTATCACTTAAGGGTTTCGCAGATCTCGTGGATTCAAACCCTGTAAGGTGCCCCGACCCCGAGGCTGCGAGGGAGATGGAGGATGCAATACTTGCCGCGAAAGCCCAGGGAGACTCTGTTGGAGGAGTGATTGAAGCAGTATCTTTGGGGGTTCCCCCCGGATTGGGCGAGCCCGTATTCGACAAGCTTAACGCAGACCTGGCGAAAGCTCTCATGAGCATTCCGGCAGTCAAGGGCGTTGAGGTTGGCGGAGGATTTGCTCTTTCCAGTCTTCGGGGCAGTGAAGCCAATGATGAGTTTACTTTTCAAAAGGATGAAGTCAAGCTTTTGACCAACCGGTGTGGGGGTATTTTGGGTGGGATTTCAACTGGCATGCCCATTGTAGTTCGGGTAGCGGTCAAGCCGACCGCATCAATCTCGAAAAAACAGAAGACAGTCGATCTTGAAAAGCGGATCGATGCAGACATATCTGTTTCAGGCCGCCATGACCCATGTATTGTGCCAAGGGCGGTTCCTGTAGTCGAAGCTATGGTAAACCTGGTTCTCGCAGACCACGGCAGAAGAAGCGGCCTAATCCCAGAGAAAATAAAATAAAGTCCGGGATTAATAACCCCTCACGGGAACATGGATATTCTGATGCCCGGAATATTATGTTCCTTCGAGTGGTCGACCATCTTTTTCATGCGCTCTATCGAGTCGTCGTAATGCTCGGGAGTAAGCTCGACTACGTTGACATTCTTGCCTGCTACGTCATCTAGAAACTTGTGGTCTCCTCCGTAATAGATGATGACGTTCGCATCAATTCTATTTAGCATGACCTGTGTTGCCCGCCTCTCACGCTCAGCTGCGGCTTCATCCCACGCTTTCGATCGGACTGGCATATCTCCGGAATCAATCATGCGGCGAACACGGTTTGTGTACTCGTCGTCTACTGGGAAGGCTTCCACGTTCGGATCCTGGTATTCCGCAAGCCATCCCGGCCCGCCTTCAGCCTGAACCTTCCCTGGATTAAGCTCTTCAGGACGCGCGGGAGACATAAGCTCATCGCGGACTCTTTCGAAATCTGGCATGTCAGAGGGAAGCAAACCTTCAATACCTATTGCGGAAACTCCCTGCCGTGCCAGATCCTTCATAGCGCGATAAGCGGCCTCCCGATTACGCCTTACGTGTACTTCGGCATCCAGGATGAGCCACGCCATCTCATCTAGCTCGGGGGATCCGAAACCTTCTTTGACGCCTCGCCAGTGTTGTTTGGTGAATGCTTCATTTACGTCGTATAGTGAGTGGATCTGTTTTATGTGGATGATCGTCTTTGTGGGGTTTTCGACGACCTGCTTCCACTCGACTTTCTCAACACCGTCGATTTTTTTGGGTAATGAGTCGGGAGAAAGTGGTTTCTCACCCAGCTTCATAGCATCTATTTTTTCAACTGCTGTTTTTGCCTTTTGACCAAGCGGGGATGTCCCATCTACTAAATTATCCAACTTATCACGTAGCTTTGAACGCTCAGTAGGATTTAGGTAACCTAACATCCCTGCAACTGCGTCCACTGCAGCTTCCCGCACTTTAGGTTCCATGTCACTTTCAGCAATGTCTGTAAGCATTCCAGTAATCTCCCCCTTAACCGATTTAAATGAGGATGGATTCACCTCGCCTGTGCCTATGGACTTTCCAAGCGCATACACTGCCGCATACCTTGAGCGGTCGCTTCGTCCAGCGTCTCCTGCGACGTTCATCAGGGTTCCGACCGCTGAATCGCCCATTAAGTGAAGTAGTCGCGCTGCAGTGAAAACCTCGTCATCGGCGCTTTCAAGAAATCTTGCTAGTTCACTTGCAAGTTTATTCATCTCTGGCCCGCTCAGCTCAACCGGCATAGTCCTTGTTTCCCCCAAAGCTAAAGAGCGTTTAGGACTTGTTATCTCATTTAAGAGGT
>JBDRAY010000045.1:0-5898 GCA_043823295.1 Methanobacteriota archaeon
GGGATGATATTGCTTAATATGAAGGCATATAAACCTGCCATAACCGTTTTTATTCCTAACACATAGAACAAGATAAGCAGTATAAAAAATCGTGTAAATCCGATTAGAGAAGAGTAAATAGCGTTCCTGTGTATCTTCTCAAAACCTCTGATGAATCCGTTGCTCTGGCGGAAAATTGAAAATGATATGAAGGCCAGTAAAAAAAGGAATGCTAGCCTAATCGATTCAAATCCGTAGTAGTGGAGTATCCCTGTAAAAACAATTGAGGTTATAATGGATGTTGGAATAACGGCAATCAAACCTCCTGTGTAAAGACGGCATAATTGCTCCTTCTTCTTAACTTTCCATTCTGCAGCATACTTTGACATTACAGTGGCGATATCTATGTGAGCGAGTATCCCAATACTTGAGAAAATGCTTATTATCAATGCGAGTTTCCCGTAATCATCAAGCGTTAAAGTTTTAGCGAGAACCATCCGGTAGAGGAAAACAAATAGTCTGGAAACAATAGTGCCCACAGACAAGAGAATCGTATAGTTTATGAAATCTTTTTTCATGATATGAGAACACTAGTACTATATCTTTTTTATCACCTTGGCTGGAACACCCCCCGAAACCGTAAAATCTGGGATGTCCTTAGTCACTACCGAACCAGCTCCTATGACAGCGTTTTTTCCTATTGTCACTCCTGGAAGAACGATGACATGACCTCCCAACCAGGCGTTTTCTTTAATCAAAACATCTTGTTGAATTGATTTCTGATTCCATACAGACAGCAGGGGGTCACGGTAATCATGTTGTGTTGCAAGTATCATGCATCTAGGTCCTAAAGTAACGTTATCCTCCATTGTAATAGTGGATTTTGGGCCAGCAACAACATGTGTTCCAGAGTTAATATAAACATTTTTACCCAGATGGATATTCTCTCCGTGTCTAAAGAATATTGGATTTCTTATAAAATTCGTGTTGTCGACAGATCCTAATTTTGCAGTGAGTAGTATTCTTCTGAAAAAACGGAAATTTTGGAGGAAGATTATGAAGTAACTTTCCGGTTCAACATGGTTCCTAATAAACTGACGCAAGATGAAAGCACAATCCCACAACACGTCAAACACATAGTCCCTCAAGTTGATCATTTCCTTTACCTAAAGTACTCTCGGATTCTATTAGTTACTACCTCGATCTCATCATCAGGCATTCCCGGGTACATTGGGATGGTCAGTACTTGTCTTGAGAGTTGCTCGGTTTTTGGCAGGTCTCCTTTTTTATATCCGCCACTCTCTGCGTACAGGCTTTTCAAGTGGAGTGGGTCGAAGTACACCCTGCTCATAATCCCCTTTTCTGTGAGGTGGTTTTGAAGTCCATTTCGAGTTCCTTCATCTGGAAGCTTTATCGTATACATCTGATAAACGTGGAAGTAGTCTTTAGGGGGTGAAGGGGTCCCGATTTCTTCGACATCGGCTAGTTTAGTGTCGAGTTTCGATGCCACACTCCTGCGTCTTTGAATGTTATCGTCTATTTTTTCCAGCTGGTTTAAACCGAGTGCCGCAGACATGGTTGGTAGCCTGTAGTTATAGCCGACTTGTATGTAGTCCATCTCCTCGATCGTCGAGAAGTAGTCCTTGTTCTTCTCCACTCGTCCGTGGGAGCGGATGAGCTTCATCTTGTTGTAGACTCTCTCTGAATCGGTTACCACAAATCCTCCCTCGCCTGCTGTAATTACCTTATTTTGGCATAATGAAAACATGGCTGACTCTCCGATTCGGCCAACTTTTTTACCCCCAATTTTCGAGCCCAGCGATTCAGCGGCATCCTCGATGAGTAGAATATCATGGTCATCGCATATCTCCCTTAGGGCCTGGCTGTCACGGGCCGGGCATCCTCCGTAATGGATGGGAACGACGGCACGCGTCTTGTTGGTTATTCTCTCCTTCACGTCCTCAGCTTCCATCGCAAATGTCTCGCTCTCGGATTCCGCAAAAACAGGCTTGGCACCAGCAAGAACAACGCAGTTAGCGGTTGCGATAAACGTGAATGACGGGACTATCACCTCCCCCTTGGTGATATCGTGGGCGAGCAGTACTGAGTGAAGCGCCGAGGTCCCTGAATTGAAGGTGACTACATATTTGGATCCAACGTATTCCGCAAGCTTTTCCTCAAACTCAGCAATCTCGGGACCGACAGCCCAGAAAGTTCCCCTGCGGATGACTTTGGTGACAGCTTCCACATCACTTTCATCCCAGTAAGTCTTGAACAAGGGAATCTTCCAGTTCATTTTAATTTTTTCACAACCTTAGCGGGTATGCCGTAGGCGATAGCGTTATCTGGCAGATCCTCGTTCACGAAGCTGAACGCACCGACAACGGTATTCTCACCAACAGTGACTCCTGGCATGACTACGCTATGGGTTCCGATGCGGCAGTTTTTTTTAAGGTGAATGGAGCCTGCCTTGTCGTCTATCGTGGAGATCGAGTAAATACTACAATGCGAGCCGATTTGAACATCGTCTTCGATGACGACCCCCTCCTTAGCGTTAATATATGTGAACGCCCCTATATCCGTTCTATAACCCAGCTCCAACTTTTCCTTGTTTTGCACCACCCAATTATATCTGGTCGGCTCGTTCTCTTCTATTTCTGGATATTTCCAATCCTTGAATCTGTCTTCGCTCATTTACTTCGCCTCTTTTGAAGGAATGTAGTTGTAGTATTTTTTATCGTCAGGATTTTTTATCATACCCGACTTAATGGCGTCGCGGATTTCTTTTACACCATCCGCTACCGTGGACGTTTTGGAAAATCCCACGATTTTTTCGAATTTTTTAAAGCTTATCCTATATGAACGATTGTCCTTAACCTCCTCAACCAATTGAATATCTGCATTCGGGAAGGCTTTTTCATATAGGGGTATAAGATCCTTCATCTGATAATTCTCCCCCGTTAATCCTAAATTGAACGTTTCCCCTCCAACCTTTGAAAGAGGTGATTCAACCACCTTTTTAATTCCTCTAGCAACATCCTTTACGTGAACGAACGGCCGCCACTGTCCGCCGCCGAAAATCATTCCCGTTCCTTCGGCCATGATCTTTTTAGTGAGGTAATTGACTACTAAATCAAATCTCATCCGAGGCGAAAGTCCGTATATCGTCCCAACTCGGAGTATAGTCGGTTGGAAGGATTCATCTACAAGCTTGCTTAACTTCTTTTCCGCATCTATTTTTGTCTCGGCATACAGGGAGACGGGATTAAGCGGAGATTCCTCGTTAAGCATATCAGAGTCGCTTGCTCCGTATACACTGCAAGTTGAGGCGAAAACGAAGTGCTCAACACCCTGTTTTTTCGCTGCTTCGGCAAGCTTTAGGGTAGCCTGATAGTTTGTGGAGACGGTGACATCCGCTTGGACAGAGCATGCGGGATCTCCGACGATTGCAGCGAGGTGAACAACAGCATCTACTCCTGAAACAGCCTTTTGAATGTCGTTTTCATCACGTATATCCCCTATTAGAAGAGTGAAATTATCGTCACCCGATATCTCTTTGACAGACTCTAAACCGAAGTTAAAGACATCCATCATCTTCACCGAATGCCCGTCATCCAAAAAATTTCGAACAAGATGCGAGCCAATATAACCTGCCCCACCTGTGACTAGAATCTTTTTCATGGTTTATGCACCTTTTATATGTTCCATTTTGTTCGTCTCAATCAACTTCATATATATACTTTCCATTCGCCGAGAATTTTCCTTCCAATTCTCGCTTTCTTCAATAATACTACGGTTTACTTTATAAAATCTCTTTTTTATCTCGGGATGCTTGATACAATAAATTATCTTGCGTGCAATCTCAGGTGGGTCATCCCCTGAAACAAAAAAAGCGTTTTTTCCATCTTGTAGATATTGTTTATATACTCCAAGATTCCGTACCACTGGAATAACGCCGCATGCAATACCCTCTTGGACGCATGCTGAGAATTGATCGTCTATCGGAACAGAGATTAAAACATCGGATATCGAATATAGTTGTGACAACTCAATCCTTGATAATAAGTGGGGTATATACACTACATCATAATCCAAAGAATACTGTTTTATTAACTTTAATAATGATTTTTCATATTGTTTTTTTCTTCCAAACCCTTTCAATAGAATAAGTTTAACGTTCGAGCACTCTTCTTTAACTAAATAGAATGCGTGTATGGCGTTTTCAATGCAGTAAAATGGTTCGAGATTTCTAGGGCTGATTACAACAAAATCACTACTTCCAATACGGAGTTTTCTTCGAATTCTTTTTTGTTCTTCCTCACATTTTTGGGATACAATATCTAAGTCAATCCCCCAAGGGATTGCATGCACTTTTATACCAGGAATGTCATATTCATTAATTATTGTCACGCGCAGGTAATCTGATGTCGTAAATATCTTGTCTACTTTTTTAAAAGTCATACTAATCAACTGCCTTCTAAATCCTCGTGAATTTTTTATGCTATCTGGACCCCATGCCGATACGATAACTGGTGTGGAAGATATGTGTCTTATACAACCCGCGATGATTCCAAAGGTGTTTACGTAATGAGCATGAATTAAGTCTGCATTTATCCTCCATAAATGAAATGCAACCTCGATAAATGAAAAAAATAGGAAAAAACTGTGTGGTGGGGAAAATATGCGGTGAATATGAACCTTTTTATGAAAAAGTTTCTTCTGTGGATTTCTCCAAGTTATTAGATGTACGTTCCAACCCAACTCTACGAAACGATTGCAGAATTGCTGTAAGAACACACTCTTTCCATTCCCGAGGAAACAAATTTTATACTTCATTTCTTTATCATTAACTGGTATTTAATTGCGTTACTCCCTTTTATTTTATTCACAAATTTAAATTTAATATCCCTCACAAATGCAGCTACCTGTGACTGTCTTTTTTATAGAATCTAGGTTTTTAGTAACTATTTGGGCTTTGTAGAAATCCTTTAGGATTTCTATTATTTTTGTGAGTGTTAAGTTGTGTGTGAGGTATTTCAGGAGTACTTCTATTTTTTGGGTGTTGTTTTTGCGTGCTCGTATTGTGTGGCTGTATCGTCTTTTGGTGGTGCTGTTTGTGGTTTCGCTCATGTTCCGTTGTGGGTAGTCTTCTTCTGGGAAGTCTTGTTTCAGTTTTTTTTCTGAGTTTTCCGTGTGTTTTCTCGATTGTTTTATCACAGTATTTGAGTGCTACAACAGGTTTGGCTTGTAGTTCTTGTGTGATGAACTCTAGGAATTCTTCGCTGTCGTAGCCTTTGTCGGCGATGACCTTCTGTATCCTGCCCGCTTTCGCGGCTTTCCGTAGTACGGGTTTCGCGTCCACCAAGTCGTGCCTCCGCTTCAACCGGGGTTTCACGGCCGCGACCACTAGAGTTTTCGTGTCCACCGCTACAGTAGTCTTCACGTAATCCCTGTGACGTTCCTTCCTGCCGATACGCTTGCTATAGTGGTAGCTTGATGTGTCGAGGCTGTAGCCTGTGGAGTCGATGGCGACATCGAAGACGCCACCGCAAACATGCTTGGCGATTAACGTGATCAGCCAGTCGAGTATCCGGCATGGGAACCGTGCCGCAAACTTCTGCAAGGTAGTGAAGTGAGGTATCCGCGTTAAACCGGTTTCACACACCAACTTGTCGGAGACTTCCAGCAACTCCACGAGTTCACGGTAACGCAGACGGAAAACAGTCTTCAACACCAGACACTTCACGTGCTGGTGTTGGGTAAACACTCGCTTACTAAACTTACAGCTAAACAACGGCACATCACAAGAATCCAACCAAACCCCCACCTCACGAACCGCCTTAAATAGACGGTTACCACATAATTTCATGGTGGGTGTCCTCCAAAAATTGTTTATTGAACCAATAAACAATTAGATAC
>JBDRAY010000046.1:0-10566 GCA_043823295.1 Methanobacteriota archaeon
GTTTTAAATGTCGTAAATGCAATAATAAAATCCGAAAAGTCGTGAAAACTAAGGTCTTCCGGGATATTAAATTGGGGTGGTTTGAAGTTCCTCCCAGGGCTAGAAGACATTTAAGTAAGCCACTCGTAAGATTTAATCGGAAATGACTAAGGCAAATTCTGGAACACCGTTTGATTTAATCGTCCCTATAGATGATTTGGGTGCTGCATTCAATTTAGATCAGAAAGTAATATTCGATTCAGAAGTAACTACTGGGAAAAAAATAATCGTCAACACACCACTTCACCTTAAATCTTTCGTACGAAAGGTTGCTAAAAACACACTTAATTATTTTAATTTACGGTGTGGTGCACGAATTAATATCGTCGATTCTAAACTTCTTGGTCTTCCCGGCGAGCTGGAATCATCATGCATTGTCGCAGTCGCATCTCTTTTAGGAGATATTGCACGGAAAAACGGCTCTATAAATGAGTTGCGTGTTGACAAGCATCTTCGAGAACAATTTTTCCTAGTATCTGACAGAGTCTTGGGGAAAAATCTCGTTCTTAAACTATCAAATATTCCAGGCTTGTCTTTTGCTAAACTATGTGCTTGTTTTTATGGGGGATTTTCGGTTTCGAGGGACACAAACCTTCTTCGAAGCGGTGAAATGGAAGAATTCAAAGTAAAAATAGTTAAAACCCCGATAAACAAAAAAAATGGTTTTAAAACATTTCTGTCGAATGAACGAGAGCTTTTATGGAATGAGGTTTACCGTGGTAATTTCTACTCTGCAATGAATTTGTCTGCATTAATCTCGTCTTCAAGTAAGAATCGTGAAAATATAATCAAAGAAATTTCAAAAGGTAGTATTGCCTGCTCGATTGAGGATGGATTCACCTGTTTTCTATATCGGAAGAACCTTAAACCACAAAACAGGAATAACACTAATTTACTCTCAATTTTAAATGAAGGTGTTAACGTTCTTGAGAAATCCCGGAGAATCTATAAACTTAAGGATTTCTTAAAACTTGACGGCGCCAGCGAATTTGGAATTCTTTCATGATAAAGGTGAAAGCTCTTCAACGTCTAAGCCTATCTTGTATTTACTGCCTTGTCTTGTATTTCTAAGCTCCATTATTTTCTCCACTTCAGGTCCCACAATAAATCGGTGTGTATTCCAGTTTGGAACGACTTTACCGTCTAGTCCGCAGTCTTTTGAAACTCGTTGTATTAACATGTGGGGGCTAACGTTTTCCAGAAAATCAACTATTGTTCTAATATACTCTCTCCGGCTTATTGGCCTGTATTTTCCATTAGAATATTCTTTCGCAAGTCTTGTGTCTTTCATAACCAAGCAGGGGTATAGTTTGACTGCGTCAACATTCATCTGCGAAACCACTTTTGCAGTCTCAATAACTTCTTGCGGCGTTTCGTACGGGAGGCCAAAAATCAAAAAGACTAGGGTGAGTATACCTCGCTTTCTGGCTTCATTTACCGCCTTTATCGACTCACTTAAACCGTGCTGACGGTTTATCCGATCAGTTGTATGATAATGTACGCTTTGCTGTCCTAGTTCGAGCCAAATTTCATAACCTTCCTTAACATAACCTCCAAGAAGGTTTAAAACCTCTTTTGGAAGGCAATCAGGTCTCGTGCCTATAGATAGTCCTACAACATCTGGATGATCCAAAGCCATATCAAAAATCCCCCTCAACTCGTCAACAGGCCTGTAAGTGTTTGTTCCAAAAGCAATGTATACTAAACCCTTGTCTCCAGCACCTTTATCCTTGTAATACGCTACCTGATCCTTAACCTGGGCTCCCAAACCATCTCCTATTACTCTTCGAAAGCTTTCGTACGTGAATTGTTTGGCGAGGTTTGGACAGTATATACACCCCTTGTTGCTTAATCTACCATCCCAGTTGGGGCATGTGAATTCAGCATTCATTGGAACCTTGAATATCTCGTATCCATGGCTTCTTCTAAAGTATTCCCCGAATTTCGCATACAGAAAACCATCTCTATACATGTCCTCTACTACTTTCTTGTTTATGCGTCTTTCAGTGAGGCAACCCTTAATCATTCCGTTAACTTTCATTTCCAACTATTGTGGTTGACGGTTTATATTCCCCCCCAGTCTTCAAATAACACTCATATTTCCTGTATTTATCAATGATTTTATCACATACAAAAGACCTGTTCAAATCAATCCCAACTGCGTAATAACAATCATCTCTAACACTATTATCCCGTATTTTGTCACAAAACTGGGAATTCCTCAGTTCTATAATCACATCTCTCAAGCAAAAATCCTTAAATACGAGGTCCTCAAAAACTTCACATTGTGTTAAATCCTTAGTCTCCCTGGCGACAGCTTTTTCACACAGTTTTTTCGTCCAAATATCATCAATTTTTAAACAAATAGACGAGTTTTTCAATAATTGAGCAGTAAGCTGAAAACAGGTGTCTTTCATATTCGATTGGTTCATTTCAATGCAGATTGACGCATCTTTGCCTTCTATTGCATTGATGAGTAAATCCCAATCATCCCACTTCTTATCAGTACCAAAGCAACCACAAAGCAGTACAATCATGCAAAATGCTAATAATAACCGCATGATATACCTTGTTGTTTATGAAATAAAACCTATTTAATCCGTTTGACCTCGAAGCTATCTCTTAAAATTAAAATCCCATAAACAATCAGGATAATCAAGACTAAACTTTCCAATACCGGCCCTACAATAGTATCTAATTGTTTCGCAGCCAATAAAATCAATACTCCGATAAAGACTTTCGTTCGGCTTTTCATAATCCCAGAAAGTATATTATTGTTGGAAGAATTAATACTCCCATCGAGTGTGTTCTGCTAACTCCGGTTTGAATTGGTAGCAATCCTAATACAGTGGCCGTTATTGCGAATAAAAAACCCCAAAAGCCAGTAAAGAAATATATCAGGAATACGACGATCGCAAAGGCTGCGATATTTAAGTTTCTGAAATTTATTTTTCGGGAGAATTTCAATGCAATTCTCCCGATTTTAAGGTGCAATGCAAGGGCAATGGGGGCAGTAAACGCTATTACACCCAGAAACAAAAGCAGTGTATTGTAGTCTAAATCAATTATCTTGCCCAATATCGTGGCAACTCCGCTTCTAGGATTTTGAATCGTGTAAAGAGCTATGAAAGAGTATATGGCGTCTGAAGTGTTTATTGCCGAAACCGCAACCAAAAAGTTTCTGGTATTCTCCTTGTAAAATCTAGTAAGTAGTATTCCAACCTGGGAGGGGCTCATTGCCGGGAGAATTCCGACCAACATTCCTCCTAACGCCCCTAAGAATCCGGAAGTTACAAAATTTTTATCAACGTCAACTATTGCGTATTCCTTTTGAGGTATGAACGTGTTTTCCTGTCGAAGTGAGTGAATAATCGTGCTTAATCCAAAGAGTCCGGAGAAAAGAGGGAAGAGTATTAGGTTTTCCGAAATTATTTGTTGGTTGAATGCCACAAAACCCAACCATCCAGCGAGAGTAAAGATTGTCACCGCCCACAATCTTTTCTTCCATGTTTTTTCTCTAAAGATAAGGTATGCAACGGCAATTATGAGTACATACACAATCACCCCTCTTAATAGAAAATATATTTTCGGTACAAAATATAATGCTGCGGGAATGGATGCGGTTGCGAAAAACAACCCGATTATACTACCGTAACCCGTGATTTTAACCGCTTCATAAGCGTTCCCTTCCAAAACCATTCTGTGGGCCGGCAAAACCGAAAGGGCAGTCTGTTCTTCCGGCACTCCGATAAATATGGCAGGAATAAAATCCAGGAAAGTGTGCGTCACAGCCATTGAAATCATCGCAACCGCAAACTGAGTCGAGGTCAAACCCAAATCATTATACAAAATAAAACCTAAAAGACACACCATGTTGACGTGAATACCCGGCGTAATCCCCGTCAACACGCCAAGTATGCAACCTATTAAAACTAAAACCAACAATTCGATCATGATCTACGAGTATGTGAAGGCTAATTAATATTCACCCACCACCCCTTTTTCTCTCTTAAAAACAATTTGTTATTGTGGTTGATGAACTATCTGATTTGGGCCTGAAGGAATTCGGAGAATTTACGATTATTAATCGTATTAATTCCGTACTTGATCAGGTTGTATCTGATAGGCTTGAGAGCATACAGGCTTACGGATTCGTATCGCTTGAGCTTGACGATTTAGCCCACATCACTCAAGTGGATTCGAATAATTTTTTTAAAGTCTTATTAAAAGATGATAAATATGAGGTGTTGTATAAGGGATTAAACTCCGTGATCGCTCGTATTTACAAGGGTAGGATTGAGCCTAATGTTCTTAAATCACTTGTTAAATCCACTTTTATTCTCGATAGTCTTAACTCCATGGTTCATAAGGCGGGCTCAACACAGCAGGCTTTAGACTATATCTCTGAAAAATTCGGGGTTGAAAAAAATAGTCTGGCTTTAAGCTTACAGAAGTCACCTTACATCTATGAATTACTTGTTGATCCAATCCAGGTTTCTGAGGCTCTTAAATTAAATCGCGAGCTTTTTGGTATTGAGTCGGGGGACATGTTTTCTCTTTCAATGCTTGCGACTACTAGCATGCTGTTGGGTGTGAGGGATCAGTCTAGGGATCTTATTGGTTTTGGAGAATTCATTTATGATCGTAATGAGTGTTTTTACATATTCAATATTTGTGTGAGGACGGGTTTTGAGGGTTATGGTGTGGGGGCTGGTATCCTTAAAAAGGCTATTTCTTTGTATCCTCAGAAACGTTTTTGGGGTACTCTTGAGGAAGGTAACATTAACTCGCTAAGAAGGTATCTTACTGGCGGTTTCACAATTACCGAGCACTTAAAAAATTATTTCGGGGAGGGTCTTGACCAGCTTTTGGTTCAGCGTCCTCCTTCAAACGAGATGATTCAATCACAGGGGCTTGTGGAAGGTAATCGGAAAGACGGACCGCGTTTATCCCTTCACAGTCAACTTGATTTGGAGGAATACGTTACTAATCAGGGATATGAGATTTCAGGATTCATTAATGATGCTGGGGGAATCGATCTTATCGCGAGAAAGCATTCGATATCCTGGAAGCCGTCCCCTCCGTTAATCAATATGAAAGCCGATTTCATAGGTTTATCGTCTTTTATCGCTAATGGTCCTCACGATGCTATAAAAGCATCAAATCTTGAGAAACAAGTTCAAGGTGTTGCGGGAGAGGAGCCGCATACTCTTATCCGGATTATGCGGACAGGCCTTTTGATTTGTGTGAAGGACTCTAAAGGAAATATTGTGGGTGATGTCCCATTAGTCTTTGATATTAACGGGGGTTTGTTTTGTCATGGTGTTGCCGTAGCACCGCAATATGATGAATATGATTTTAGGTATTATTTAATGGACTTTGTTGAGCAGGTTGCACTCGCTTATAATAAAAACAAGGTTTGGACGACTTGTGATACGCGTGATTATCCTCCAATGATTGTTGATTTGAATTGGCGTGGTTTTTCTGGTAAGCGCGTGCTATTTGATTATTATGGCTGTGGTAAACACAGGATGGTTATCGAGAAGAGGTTGGGTTTTGATAGTCCTTCTGAGCCTAATTGGCAGGATTTACCTTTTATTGGGAAAGAATCTGATTTTTCAAATGAGGCTTTTCAGAATGGGTCTGTGTTGGTTTACGCCCATAATTACACGTTGATTGACATGCTTTTTGAAGCTGGTTTTTCAGCTAAATATCTTGTAACTCCTGACAGGTTGGCTGGTAGATTTAAAACGTCTGAATCAATGCTTGTTATATCAAGAAAACAGGATGTCAAAAGTAAAAAATAAGGTTGGGGACTTACCTTCATCCTATAAGGTGTGTAAAATAGTATCTTTGTCAACACTTGCTGATGTTTTTGCCGCATCCGTTGTTGATGACACGGCCTTTGGGGGAAATGGGGAAACCCCACACACCCTGCTTGTTTCCTCGAGAGCAGGCGAACTATTGGGTACTAAATTAAATGAGGAATTAGCAGGTATTAAGGCTTTACTGTTTGATCGTGATGGGGGGGTTTTTTCCCTCTCAACTTCTGTAAATCCAGGCTTTCAGGGAATGGGAATTGGGACTTTAATGGCTGAAGAGACACGTGAAATATCAATTAATGAAGGCTCTGGTATGTTTTACACGTTAGCTAGCCCTCGAAACGGCCCTCAACTCAACACCTATCTAACTAAAATGGGTTTTCAAGCATCAGCTTTTTATCCTGGATATTTCACAGGCTTTTCAGATTATGGTGTTGGAGTGGATAGATTGCTCATTACAAAAGATTTTATTTCGGGGGGGGCACAAGAGGCAATGGATTCTGAATTCACTGTTTCTGTGGATGATTCGAATGGTTTATCTGATGCTTTTTCTCGAGGCTTTGTGGCTAATACACTTTTGCGTGGCAAGAGTAATTCAGATAATCACCTGGGTTTTGTAAAATCCAATCCAAAAACAAGAAATATTACTAAACACGAAGACTCACTCTCGATTAACGGAAACTCCAATGTAAAGTTCGCCAGCCAAAATGATTTTGGACGAATCATGGAATTGGATCAATCAGCATTCTCCCCCCCCTCATCAATCTTTTTCATCAAAGCATTAGCATTAATTGGAGGCCTCTACTGCCTCAAGAGATATGAATCTACTACGGGTTTTGTGGGGGCACTTTTCGACAAGGAAAATGGCATTTACGTGCACGGGCCTGTCGTTCACGGGGATGATCCTCAACAAATAAGCGAACTTGTAGAAACTGTATTTACTCTCGCAAAAAAGACTGGTCGAAATAACATCTGGACTGTTCTACCTGAAAAACAGAACGGTACAATAAGACTCCTGAAAACCCATAATTTCAGGCAGGAAGGTATTGTTGAAGGGCTCTTCAAGGATTCTGACGGCGTAATTCTATCTTCGAATCTAGACGTATTTTAACTTGGAGTCAAATAATAACCCCAGTTGGGGTGTTTTTTATGAATGTTATTAAAGCAAGTGGTACATCTGAGCCTTACAGCCGAGATAAGTTAATAGCGTCTTGCATGAATTCCGGGGCTTCGCTTGCTCAGGCTGCGAAAATCGAGAAGAAGATTAGGCGTATTTTATTAGATGGAACCCCCACTAAAAAAATTAGAGATATAATCTATGATGAGCTTTATATTGTTAAGCCTTCTGTTGCGAGGCGTTATATGGGGCGTACTGGACTTAGGGTTAGGACGTCCAAGATTATTGTCGAATCCTTTAATAAGAAGCGTATTGTCGATTCCCTAATTTCCGAGACTAAATTAGACAGTGATTTAGCCAAGGGTGTAGCCTCTGAAGTTGAGAAGGAGCTTGTAAAGCTTAAACTCGATTATGTTACCGCACCCCTTATCAGGGAGGTCGTTAACGTTAAGCTTTTAGAGCATGGTTTGGAGAATACTCGTGCCCGATATACTCGTCTTGGAATGCCTGTTCACGACGTTCACGAATTGATTGACAGTGGTTTCAAGCATACTAATGGCAGGCAGTTTAATCCCGAGGCTGTTCACAAGCTTATGGGAGATCAGATTAGCAGGGAATACACCCTGATTAATGTTTTGCCGTTGAGTCTTTCAGACTCTCACATGAAGGCCGAATTGAACATACACGATTTAGACTACTTCGCAACGCGTTCTCATTCTTTTTCACACGACCTTAGATTTTTCTTGAAAAACGGCTTCAAGCCTGATGGAACAGGAAAATACACAGCGATTTCTGGGCCTCCTAAAAAGGCTGAAGTGGCTTTTTTACACGCTGGCCGAATCTTGGCTGCAGCTCAAACAAACTGCAGTGGTGGACAAGGATTAAATTATTTCAACACGTTCATGGCTCCATACATTAGAGGGCTTTCTAAAGATAAGGTTAAACAGCTTGCCCAAATGTTTGTGTTCGAGTTAAGTCAAATGTATGGGATGCGTGGAGGTCAAGTCGTGTACTCAAGCATTGACTGTGATATCGAGATTCCGCATTTTCTCCGGGAAGTTCCAGCGGTTTTACCAAAAGGTCGTATTAGCGAAGGCTTAACTTACGGGGACTTTACTCAGGAATCAGAACAACTACTCAGCACGTTATGCGACATATACTTGGCTGGAGACTACCGTAAAAAACCATTTAAATTCCCTAAATTCAACGTGAGGATTACTAAAAAACAGGTTTCAAAACAATCAGAAATAGTTGAAAAACTCTGTCAAGTAGCGGCGAAAACCCGAACACCCTACTTCATAACCTCTCGAAAATTCTCACCGAAAATAATCTGCCTTCAAGGAAGCTCGTTCATCATGCCTTCGGATGATTCCATGCTACGGGATGTTGCCCGTCCCGGAACTCTTCGCGGAGGAGTCGCACAGCTTATTTCGATTAATCTACCCCACATAGCTTATGAGGCAAATGGCAAGGAAAGTGTAATGCGAGAACTCCTTTATAATCGAATGTTAAAGGCTAAAAACATTCTACTGCTTAAGAAGAAGATTCTCGAAAAAAACCTTAAAAATAATCTCCTACCCTTCATGTCCCAGAAGGTCGCTAGAAACGACCTAACATACCTGGACCCGGAAAAACAAGCATACGTTATGGGCTTTGTTGGTTTGAACGAAATGGTTTCAATTGCTGTAGGATCAGAATTACATGAATCAAAATCAGCTCAAAAATTCGGTTTAAGATTCATACAGAAAATGAAGCGTATTTCAGACGAATTCAAAGCTGAGTCGGGATTGTTTTTCACAATAGCTAGGACTTCTGCCGAAGCAGCTTCTATACGATTTCCAGATGTTGATTCTAAAAGATTTCAAAATCCAATTGTAGTAAAAAAATACACTAATTCATTCCAAATCAGGCCTAACGCTCGCATATCCTCTAAAAAACGGATTGAAGTTGAATCACCATTCCATAAAATAGTAAACGGCGGAGCCCTTTCTAATATTTACCTTAACAGACGAAGCCTGAGTTCAGAGTTTATCGAATCAAGGCTCAAGGATATAATCCGATCATCAAGCTTATCTTACTACCATTTTACAATGAAGTAGGGTCTTGAATTTGAAGCCTTTAACTGGACAGATGTGTTTAACTTGCAAGGGCGGAAGGCTTTTATGCGGTTTACAATACTGCCCGATTTTAAAGAAAGTTGAATATCAAAAACCGTCTGAATTAAAACTTTCAAGTCATATGTTTGGACCAAGCCCCTCAATTTTCGTGGGATGGGGTGGCTGGCCTACTGTATCTGTTGGACCGCTCACTTCCATGCTCGGAGATGATGTGGATATCTCTGATGATCCCTCTTCCTGGCAGAGTCTCGGTTTTGAAGATATCATTCGCATTAGATCCTCTCTTATTCGGTCGAAAAGCAGGGTTAATGTGAAATTGAAAAATAGGTTTATTTCCGAGAACCAGCAGATTGCAATGTCTGTAAAACCTGTTGATGTTGAAACAATTTTTAAGAAAAAACCTTCATTTTCCATGTCATTCTCCCCTGTTTCACAACCCATGGGCCCTTCAGCCGACCTTTTAAGTTTTGATGTTTCATCCAACCCTACAATTCCCCAAAAAGTCGATTATATTGCTTCTGACGAGGTAACTTCATCGTATGCACTATCGACTCTATTTGAGAAAGACTTTAACGTCTACTACCTAACTCGGGTCTTATCTTCAGGAAGCCTCGGAATACAAGACAAGAAAAAACTCGTTCCAACTAGGTGGAGCATTACTGCAGTGGATGATATTCTTGGAAAACATTTGATGAAGCGTATCAGAGATTACCCTTCAATCAACGAGTTCCAACTTTTTTCAAACACTTACCTTGAAAACCACTTTGAAATACTGCTTATTCCAGGCGCTTGGGAGTTTGAGCAATTCGAGGCGTGGGCGCCACAAACACTTTGGACGGCAGATGCGACTGAACCTCAAATAGCTTACGAGCACGAGAAACATGAAGGGAGATGGGATTATGCGTTAAATGAGGGTGGAGGCTACTACGCCGGGCGATTCGGGGTGTGCGAGGCAATGGATCGGATGCGAAGGCAGGCTCGTGCAATTGTTTTTCGGGAAATTTACGAGGGCTATGTCGTGCCTGTAGGCGTCTGGGAGGTCAGGGAAAACGTGAGGTGGGCGATGAAGTCCAAACCAAAGAAATTCCAAACACTCAGCGAAGCATTAAAGGACGTAGCCACCCGCCTTCGAATACCCCTGAAAAAATACACGGAAAAAAGCGAAATACTAAGACAAAAAAGACTAACAGACTACATATAAACTCATTCACAGGTACATGAATGGTACTGTCACTTCCACGGCTGCTCCTACGAAGATGAGAACTACTGCAATCATCAAGTAGAATAACCCGTCTTTTAAAAGCATTTTCGGGTTTCCAGGTAGGACTCCCATGGCTGCTTTAGAGAGTATTGCCCCTGCGATTGCGGCGAAGAGATAAGCGAGTATTTCAATGACGGTATGCGGTATGAACGCATAAGGGTTTGACAGAAATGCCCCTCCACCATGCAGTATCACCCGCATGGAGCTTCC
>JBDRAY010000047.1:0-3198 GCA_043823295.1 Methanobacteriota archaeon
GAGTTTGCCGACGACAAATGTGCCGTCTTCGCTCGCTCCCGCTTGCTCGACGACACCTAATAAAATGGCAGAATACTCCGTAGTCTTGGTCGAGCCCTTGTATGAGGGAAACATCGGTTCTATCGCCCGCATCATGAAAAATTTCGGTTTCGAAGAATTGGTTCTCGTAAACCCTCCAAAACTTGGGAGGGAAGCAAGGAAGATGAGCATGCATGCCATTGACGTCCTTGATAATGCCCGCGTTTTCAAAAACTTTAAGGAAGTGAAAAATGAGTTTGATTTTCTAGTTGCAACTTCCGCGATATCAGCCACTGATAAAAACAGTATGAGAAACCCAGTTACCCCTGAACACCTTCAGGAATCTCTTAAGACTTCAGGTAAAATCGGACTGGTGTTTGGACGTGAAGACCATGGTTTAAACAATTATGAAATCAAGTCATGTGATGTGCTAGTTTGCATTCCCGCAAACCCGAGTTATCCCACACTCAATATAGCTCAGTCGGCAGCCATCATACTCTATGAGCTTAAGAGAAGCGAGTTTGAAACAAAATTATGCAAGCGGAAAAAGTTTAGGAGACTCAACAAGGTGGAAAAAGATGTGTTGCTTGAAAAGTATGATTCTGTAATTGATTCCGTTCACGTCGGGGATTATGAGAGGAGGCTTGCGAAAAAAACTTTTCGAAGTCTTTTAGGCAGGGCGTTCGTGTCGGGTAGGGAGGCTTTCACTCTAATAGGTGTTTTCAGAAAGATTTCCGAAAAGATTAATAGATAGGAACCTATATCTTACCATGATTGAAGACACCCTGCTCGTGCAACTGGCAAAGGATTACGGGACTCCTCTTTACGTCTACGATGGGGGTGAAGTTGTAGCCAGGTATAATGATTTCCTCAAAGCCTTCAAGAGCAGATATAAGAAGACGAAGGTCATGTACGCGGTTAAGGCCAATTCATCGCTGGCGCTGCTTCGACTTCTGGCAAAGCAGGGTTGTGGGGCAGACGTTGTATCAGGGGGGGAGCTTTTTATCGCTCGCAAGGCAGGAATTAAATCTGAAGACATAATCTACACTTCAAACAGCAAGACTATTGCCGAGCTTGAATTGGCTTTAGGGGAGGATGTTATTATCACTCACGGGAATGTTTCGGAGTTGATGACACTGTCTTCGATTGCAGAGGAAAGGGGGAAGACTGGGAGAATTTGTTTCAGGGTGAATCCCAATGTTTCCTCCAAGACTCACCCGAAGATTGCAACGGGTCTTAAGAATTCGAAATTTGGATTGCACCTTGAAGGTGATATTGCGTTAAAGGCCTATGAAAAAGCCTTGGAATTAAATGGTGTGAAACCCATTGGGGTTCACGCTCATATTGGATCTCAAATTCACGAGTCTCAAGCATTCGAGGAGGCGGTTTCAAAGCTTATGAACTTTGCGGTTAGGCTTAAAAAGGAATTAGGGGTTGAGTTGGATTTCATTGACGTTGGAGGGGGTCTTGGAATATCCCACCAAGGCGAGAAAACTCTTACTATAAAAGAGTATGCTGAAGCAATACTCCCGAACTTTTTGAATGGACTCGAAGATCTTTCAAATGAACCCTACATTTACCTTGAGCCGGGAAGATACATTGTGGGCCCTGCTGGAGTACTCTTGACTAAAGTTAATTCTGTGAAGAAGACCCCCTACAAAAACTTCGTGAACGTGGATGCAGGCTTCAACACTCTTGCAAGGCCAACCATGTACGACGCCTACCACCATATGACTGTTTTAGGAAAATCCGGGAACGAGGAAGTAGTCGATGTTGCAGGAAACGTTTGTGAAAGCGGCGACATACTAGGAAGAGACAGAAGTCTTCCAAAAACAAGTGTTGGAGACATAATCTCAATAAAAGATTGCGGAGCCTACGGGTTTGCCATGGCAAGCGAATACAACAGCCAACCCCTACCCTCTGAAGTTTTGGTGAGGGGCGGCATTGGCGAGTTAATTAGAACCCGAAGATCGTACAGCGACTTGATAGCGGAACAAAGAATACCTGAAGATTTAAAGTAGCTCGTCGTCTTTGCTTAATCTTTTTTCCTGCGCCTCTAAAAGCTTTCGGATATTCACGCTCATGTCCTTAAGATAAGGTGCTTCCACATACTCCTGCATGAACTTTGACAGGATGTGGTAAATCCTCTTGGGATTTGAGACACCAAACAGGGCGTACTGGCTCCTCGTCCTTGGGATGTCGATGCTTCTACCTCCTGTAACGGCACCTCCGATGAATCCTTTACCTCCAATTCTTCCTGCTGCACCAATGCTCACTGAAGCCGAGTCCTCGCCCATACCCAGGCCAGAAGCAGTAATCGGGATTACAGTCCCGAAATCAAAAATCCTTGCAATCAAGGATTGTTCCACGATGAGATTGTTTATCTTGTCATAGCTTAACGTGTTTTGCTTCACACCCAAAAACTTCAGCTCGGTTATTATCCTATAGTTTGTGATGTAAAATCTGTGAGCCCTCCTATACAAGTCAACTCCAACACAACCTAAAATTGAGATTATTATTGAGATATAGTAAACTGATTCGCCGGGAAGCTCAAGTAAAAAAGTGATTAATATGCTTGCCGCTCCAACACCCATCATTACTAGTATCCATTTCCACTCTATTCGAAGTATGGAAAATACTGTCGAGAAGAAGGCGATTGGCACAAGCCAGAGTATTGCTAGAATGAATTCACTGCTGTTTATGATATATGATGCCTGACCCATTAAAACGTACAGAATTAATTGTATGTTACTGAAAAAACCGACTTCTGAAAGCATTCCCAGATCCCCGAAGGGCAGTTTGAAGACTCCTGTAGCGCCAGATAGAATCCACCTTAAGTTGTCGATTAATACGTCGTAGTAAAGGAGTATCACCCCGCTTAAAAGAGTTATGTAAACCCATATGACATAGAGGTTGTAGAAAGACAAGAAATGCGGGGTGATTTTCTCAAAACCTTCTCCCCGTCCAAAAGCTTTAATGCGGAATCCCGCCTGTTTGAAGGATTAAAAATCAGGTCATCATCGACAGACAAACTACTTTGGGTGTTCATACTACATCATTTATTTGTCTGAGGGTGTATTAAATAATTGGTAATAACTTTTTTCACCTACCATGCCAATCTACAGACACGATCAAACACCTCAAGCTCTAAAACACGGTGTAGGGCCCATACCCGTAAAT
>JBDRAY010000048.1:0-8588 GCA_043823295.1 Methanobacteriota archaeon
CTATATCGCCGTAACAGTTTGTGACTCCACACATTTTTTCACTTAAATCCTTTTCAAGTCCGTAAGTGCAGCTTCCGGTTTCGTCGCATGCAGCATTAATTATTACTGGCGTGCCTGGATCAAGTTGGGGTGGGGTTTGTATTTTCACCCACTCGCCGTCTCCTACCGAAGCGCAGATAAAGCATCCTTCTGAGGGGGTTTCACAGTCGGTTTCAGGGTCGGTGAAACCGCACATATATCCTGTTGGACATACTCTACCGCAGCCCGTAAATGTTTCCGTCGTCCCAGTACAAGTCTTAAAACCTGCCGGAGCGCAACCCTCACCCGTAGTACAACACCCTTGCTGAGAGCCGGCCGGACAACAATCATTTCCGGGAGGACAGCATCCTATGGGTGCGCCTCCCCCGCCGCCTTCAGATGCGTCTACACAGCCTATGTCAGTCGCGCGACAACACCTGGCGTCTGCATTACCGCTTTCAAGGCATTGTGGGAGAGTTCCTCCGCAACAGTTGTTGAATCCTAAGTCATCAGGACAGCAATCATCACAGCATTCTTGACCGCCAGCTGGAATATCACAGTGTTCTTGCCCTACGGAACAGCAAATCGGACAATTCTTTACAAGCCCACCAGAGTCGCAGTTAATATCGTAGTTTGTTTGTTCGGGGTCACACAACCAACCGGTCGGACAGTAGCAACTTGTTACGTAATTACAGCATATTAGCCAATGCCCATTACTGTCATCGCAACAATTGCTAAGTGTTACAACTCCCGGAGGATCACAGATTGTATTGCCTGAAGGAGGCCCTGAGTTATCTTCCGTGCATGACGGATTACCACTACAATCAGGCATACCTGAACACTCAACACTACGGCCGAAAGTCTCGCAACTTGGATTACCGCTACATGAACCACCGGGAATTGAAACCGACGTTGATGATAAGACAAGGATGATCGTCAATAAAGACACCACCTCATATTTCCCTAAACTCACAGTAATCCCTCCGTCAGGTTCCGGGAATAAACCAAACCCTCACACCAATGAGTCATGGATTCAGTCGTTTTAAGGCAATAACTTGAATCCCAGAAAATAATCCCACAGTATCCGAAACACAAGTCTCGGACGTAGTCAACGTCCAACCCCAAACTGACAAGTTTTTCTCGATTATTTCCATTTAATTCGGTTATTTCCCCGCAGGGGCACTTATTCGTCTTATAGATGAATGAATTAAAACACTCTTTCATTGAAGTATAGTCACGGTCGAAACAGATGCTTAAATCCCCTAACGCGGCTGCATTTTCAATCTTGAGTTTAGGAAGCCTTTTTTGGTATAAGCCCATACAGTAAATCCTGTCGGGTGAGTCGTCACATATTGACTTGTTTTCAGTGCGCAACGCCTCGTCGAGGTGGCTGCTGATGTTCAAGCAACGTTTCCTCACGAACTCGTCTAGTATTGTATCGCATTCAATCAAGCCTTCCTCAAAGTCCATGTTCTCAAGGAGAACCTCCCTGTTGTGACTGTTAGTTGATGTTAAACAATTATCCCGCAGCGACTTGTTACTAATCTTCCAGCAGTAATCGCTGTTCCAGCTCTTCCTACCCAAGACATAGTAATTCAGGCACTCGTCTCTAAGATTCCCTCTTATTTGAAGGCAGGCTTCTGGATTAAAATCTTTTTTGTCCACTTCGCGTTTTACACAAGCTAAATCAGCGCACGAAGCTATAGGATGTAGTATCAGAGTGGTAGATGAAACTTTTGAAGTGGAATCTAAAACAGTTGTGGTTTGAGTCTGAACTCCAGTTTTACCTAATTCAAGGCAACCGGGAGTGAGTGTTAATGCTGCGAATAATACCACCCCCAAAACAACAACTTGAAAGTCAATCCGACTAGCCAACACCATGCTGATAATTTATTGATTAAACCACTATATAAGGCTTTAAAAAAGATTATTTTTGAGATGGATTGTGAGATAACTAGAAGAGATTATAAAGAAGCTTTCAAACACATTTTATTTTTCTTTGTTTCCACAAGGATCATTCTAACAATAATAGGCGTGATATCAAGAATCCTATTAGTTGAAAAATACCGGCGTAGATACCAACAGCTTTTCACTGACCGTATTTGGCTGAATATATGGACAGGAGACTCCACGTTAATGTATATGCGAGTTGCCAAGGACTGGTATCCCGCCTGCGTAGATTGCCTTCAATTAAAACATTACGCGTTTTCCCCGCTATACCCCCTCACCATGAGAATTCTTGAAACAGTAACAAAAAACTACTTCACTGCAGGATTTATCGTATCAAACATTTCAATAATCATTTCCGCATACTACTTGTACAAGATTGTGAGATTGAAAGACAACCATGAAACCGCATTAAGAAGCGTTAAATACCTTTTCGTATTCCCGGCAGCCTTCATGCTCTCGGCAGTCCACACCGAAGCACTCTTCCTAACATTGCTTTTAATGACTTTTTACTATGCGAAATTGGGCAGGTGGTGGCTTGCAGGATTCACAGGATTTCTCCTAGCCCTAACCAGAATCCAAGGAGCATTCACTATAATCCCCCTATTATATATTTATCTGGATCAGAGAAATTTTAGTCTGAAAAATATTGATTTCAAAATCCTTTATGTCGGCCTAATTGGTTTAGGCCTTGTTGCAACCATGGTATACAGTCACCAATTAACTGGAGACTACTTCACGTTTATACACGCGAAACAGAAATTCTTCGGCCACGAAATCTCAAATCCTGTAACAATATTAGGGGATAGTCTTCAAGATCCTTCAATAGATTATTTCATAAACGGTTGGGTAACCGTGATAGCCATTGTTTTTCTAATTGTGTTTCACAGAAAAATTGAAAACTCGTATCTTCTACTAGCCTTAATATTGATAATAATTCCGCTTATCGGAGGATTATCTTCTGTAAAGGGGATGGCCAGATTCATACTCGTCATATTCCCGTTTTTCATAATTCTAGCCCACATGGGGGAAAACAAGAGGATTGACGAGCTTATGACCATAACTTTCGCTTTACTCCAAGGATTTTTAATGGCCTTATGGGCTACGAGATTCAATATAATCCTATGAACCAAAATAAAGCTCTCTTGCTTTTTCCCACTCTTGATGAGGGTGAGGCTTTGAGAAGACTTATCCTTGAGGTCCCCAAAGAGTTGGATGTTTTGGTTGTGGATAGTGGTAGCACTGATGATACGGTTTCTGTTGCTGTTGAGGCTGGTTGGGCCTGTATTCCGGCCGAGTTTGGCAGGGGTCAGGGAAGCGGTTTGCGGACAGGATTTAAACACTTCTTGAAAAGCGATTACGAGTTTCTAGTTTTTCTTGATGCCGATTACACCGACAATCCCGCAGACATTCCAAAGGTTTTGGGTGAGCTTGTTAAGGGTGATTGCGAGGTTGTATTAGGCATTAGAGATTTTATTAAGCAGAAAAAATTTTAGGGTTGACCACGATTTTCGTGAAGCTCCTGAGAGACTACATTCCCAGGATCAATAGAGTTAACCAATCGGACAGCACCAACGTCGATGTGAGGGGGAATAGAGTTTAGGAGGGAAAAATATGTTAGGAAAACAAGGGAAATTAGGATGATACCATACTTAGTATACTTCATTTTTTTGAAAAGACTCCCTCCTTCATCAAGGTTTCAAGGATTCTTACAGTTGCAGGCCCGGCCTGCAAACGGTTTCTAATTGGATTTTCAAGTATTTGAATAGGACTACCACCGAAAAGCTTAGTCTTGATTAAATCACCCTTGGAATCCCTTAAGAGGGGAAAATCATCAGTGAATTCACCCTCCCCAAGAATCTTGAATCCACCAATCTTAAGGCTTGAGAAACCATTCTTGGTAAAAGCATCAGGTTCACCAACATTGAAAGTTGGAATAAGGTCTGAAAAATCATCCCCATCATCACCGACTCCAAAAATAGGAGCATCCTCGAAAACTTCAGGCAGAAGATTAATGCATTCAAGCAGAGTCTGCTTCTTCCCGGCATTTTCATGGATAAATGTTAGAGTAGAGCGTGTAGGTACAATCTGAATATTACTTGCTGGGATGTTGTGAGCCCCCATTTTTTTTAGAGCTTCTTCAGGTGAGTTTAATCCAATAAGAGAGACTGCAAACTCAGTTTTTCGGATGCTTGATCCTGGAAATTCCGGAATGACTTTTTCAATCAAAAATTTTTTAAGTGAGTCAGATTCAGGGACTTTTAGAGAGTAGATCGTATCCCATTCAATAGTATTTGCGACTTTACTCAAAACTTGGATGGCTGATCCTTGCTCGGGCATCAAGATAATCTTATTATTTAATTTATCACCTATTTTACTTAATTTTTTAATTATGGGAAAAACGAGTTTTTCTTCAACCCATGTTCTAGACCGGTTTGTAGATAAGATTAGAGTGCTTCCTTCAAGAATAAATCTCGCATCAAGCTCGATTAATGGGGGATAAATTTCCTCTTTTTTTCCGGGGGTGTTTGAAGTGCCGTCAATATCCTGGATGAATACTCCAAAGTTCATAAAAACTCTTTCATACGAGTCAAAGCCTCCCGGATAACATCCCTGGACACAGAGTAAGAGCATCTGACATATCCTTCACCCGACTCTCCGAAAGTGGATCCCGGAACAACCGCCACCTTAGACTCCTTCAAAAGATTCCGTGCGAACTGCTCAGAGGAAAGTCCCGTCCCAGTGATGTTTGGGAACGCATAGAATGCGCCTTTAGGCATGACGCAGGAAACTTTAGGCAACTCATTCAATCCAGAGACTAGTAGTTTCCTCCGCCTATCGTATTCCTCCACCATATTCTTGACTTGTCTTTTGCACTTGAATGCCGCAATCGCCGCGTACTGCGCGGTTGTGGGAGCGCAGAGCATCGTGTATTGATGTATTTTCATCATGGCCTCAATTACGCCCGGGTTTCCTGCCGCATAGCCCACCCGCCAGCCGGTCATTGCATGACCCTTTGAAAAACCGTTTATCGTGATTGTCCGCTCCCGCATTCCAGGCAGAGAGCCGATGCTCGCGTGTTTGACTCCGTCGTAGATAAGGTATTCGTAGAGTTCGTCTGAGATGACGGTCAAGTCGTTTTCGATAGAGAATTTCGCAATCTTCTTCAGGTCTTTCTTCTCTAAAACACTTCCAGTGGGATTATTCGGAGATGCTACAATAATCGCTTTGGTTTTCTCGGATACTTTACCTTCCAAATCCTCTACTGAAATCTTAAAGTCGTTTGCCTCCTTCATGGGGACTCCAATTGGTGTTCCGTATGCGAACCAAACACAAGGTTTATACGAGACGTATGATGGTTCCGGCACCAACACCTCGTCCCCAGGCTCAAGGATTGCCCTGAAGGCCAAATCCAATGCCTCGCTCGTCCCGGAAGTTACGAGAATCTGGGATGCGGGATCATATTTAATCCCGTTTTCAATCTCAAGCTTATTTGAAATTGCTTCACGAAGATCCATTAGACCGTAATTTGAGGTGTAGGACGTGTAATCCCGTTCTATCGAGGCAACACCCTCATCTTTTATGGGGTCTGGTGTCGGGAAATCAGGTTCTCCAACTCCCAGGCTTACCACCCCCTCAGTCTGTTGTACCAGTTCGAAGAACTTTCTAATTCCTGAAAAAGGGATTTCGCTAACCCGCTTTGAAACCATCGTAAATATTTTAGGGGCTTACAGCAAGCCTCTCACCCTTATCGTCTGCGAGAATTACTCCATCCCTTTTGTATTCAGACAAGATTATGTGAGTGTTCGTGCCTACGACAGACTTTTTGGGTGCGAGCCGTTCAGTTACGAAATCGCTTACGTCCTCCAGGTTTTCACATCGGAGAAATAGGAGGAGATCGTATTCCCCAGTACCTACGAACACGTCAGAAACCCTCTCGTCTCTTGCAATGTCGTTGCAGATTCGAGCGAACCCCGCTTTTTCTTGAGGTACTACTTTGACTTGTATGAAGGCGTTTGCAAATCTTTTACCTGCCTTCTTCCAGTTGACGACGGCCTTGGATTTCTTCAGGATTCCTTTCTCCTTCAGCCCTATTATCGCCGACTTTACCTCTTTTTCGCTCATGCCGAGCATTGTCGAGATTTCTTTTGGCGTGAGTGTTCCGTCATCTTCTAAAAGCTTAAGTATTTTTTCTCCCTTCATTGAGTTCACCTTCATGTAGAAGTTGGATTAATTATGGTGTTCTTGCATTAAAAAAATGTAAAGTCTAATAATATTTCATGGAAAAACTTTCAAAGGCTTCTTGCGGGGGTCAACCGTGGGTTCCGCTTGTTAAAGCCCTTGAAGGCCTTTCATTTGAATACTGGGGTCGTCCCGTAAGTTATGAAGGCAAGGTTGATGTGATTCCCAAGCCCAAACGCACTCATCCAAAACTTGAAGCCTTTGGAGACTTGATCTATGCTGGTGATCCGCCTTTCGCCTTGGACGAACACGGGTTCCCAAAGTCGAATGCCGGATGCCTGTTCCTTCCGGGAGTTATCCCTGAAATCACTTACCCGATTTTCATCGCATGCAAAGTAAATCACGGCGAAGGCTTTAATGCTTTAGGTAAACTCGTGGAAATTTTGAGGGGGGGAGAGAATACTTTTACCGGTGAGGAACAATTGAGAGTCTTGACCCGTGCTTATTCTCCGGCCAGAATCATTGGCGAGGGAAAACCGGATTTCCTAGTCCGCCAGGAAAGCGGGGAGAAAGGAGAGGAACTTTCAGAGCTTGGAAGGCTTTTCGCAAGACATTATCTAGGGCTTCCGTCCGAGAGGGTTAGAATTGATGTGCGAGACAAGTCCACCCTCCAAAAATTCATCAGGTCGGGTAGGAGGTACATGCTCGAGCCGAAAGCGATGTCTCTTTCAGAGGAAATGTCTTTTCTTGGTAAAAATAGGGGGCGTTCGAAGTTTGGGGTTCCATTCTACTACTCCCAGACGGGTGAGAGATTTTTGACTGCAGACGACTTAAAGTTTGTTATAGACGATTATAAGAGTAATAGTGACCGGAAAATTTTAGAGCGTCGGCTTGAGGATATTGTCCGTATGAGGGAAACCAATAACCAGTATAAAGAGCTTGTCTTAAATGATGTTGTGCCAGAGCTTTCTTTTTTTGAAGTTGATGAATCTAAATTTGGGGTTCAGGACGTTCATGATGTTGTTGTTGGTGTGAGATCCGCAATGTCTAAAGAAGATTTGTGTGGGAGTTTAGACGGCCTTTTCGAGAAGTATCTTAGTGCAACACCTCCAGAGTATCACAGTTGTAGTGTTCTTGAGAATCCTTTTTTCAGAAGGAACATGATTAAGACTTTGCAGGCGCTTCCAAGCGAAAGCCCTTACGAGTTGACTATTCGGGCGATAAACCCGAAAAGCAGGCTTGGATGGAGGCTTCTGCCACTGTTTGAAGAGCATTTCGGGGATTATCCGATGAATATTGGAGTTAGCGATCACACTGCATCAAAGAGGGCTAATGTGGGCACTAGGAATACTGGTTTAGTCGAGTGGTATGAGGGAGGTGATCAGCGGCTTATGCATTGGCGGGAGAGTAAAATCACTATTTCTAGAGCGAAAAACACGTTCAGGCGAATGCCTGACGGTAGGATTTCGGGTCGAGATACTTTATCTCACGCAGCATCCTTGCAGGCTTGGGAGGAGAGGGGTGTTCCATTATCTCAGAGGGAGGCGAGAAGAGTGTCGGAAGAGTATTCACAGTACCGGCGGGATAGGATTTCCGCTCACCGGATTTACTTTGAACATTTAGGGGATGAGGATATTATGGTCGAATCCCAACGTCTCGGTCAATCCTCAATCTGGGCGAGGCCCTTCCTCCCCGAGCTTATAGCGATTGATAAGAGGCCAACCAGGGACCATGGAGACCTTGAGGATTCTGAGGCTAGAAGAAGAAATATTGAAAAGACTCTCGCAATTCAAAGATCTTTTGGAAGGCTTCTTTGCGTGAACATCACTGCCGCAGCAAATCCTTTGACAGGGACAGGTGATGAATTATATAATCCAGGGAATCCTGAAATAGTCAGGCAAACTGACGCTACAGGCTGCTACAGGTTAAGCAGGTTAGCCCGTAAAGTGACCGATTCCCCCAGCCAGTACATGATGGCTGCGATATACGAGATGGAGGTGGAGCTTATGTCCGAAGTTATGGGCGCTTCACCTGCAGAATTAGGGGAGATTCGGGGTGCACTGCTCGATTCCGTTGTTGAGTCCCAGCAGAAAATCGAAGAAGACCTGCCTGAAATAATCGATGAAATGGAGGAGACACTTTGTGACTCCCCCAGATCAGAGCATGTTGGACAGCGTTTCAACCTTCCCAAAAAGATTTTATTATCTCTTGCAAGATTCATCAACCCTTTAAGAGATGATTCTGGCGAACTCTTCAACAGGATTGTTAACATGCAGTATTCTGACGGTTCAAGCGTATTAGACCCTGACGACAAGGATGACATCAGGATTATCAGGTTAATAGATTCGGCAAGGAATGGAGCCTTTTACACTTCCCCACAAGAGATGGTGGGATTGATAAGCTCTCACACAGACGCGCTCGCAGAAACCGGGAGAAGGCTG
>JBDRAY010000049.1:0-4022 GCA_043823295.1 Methanobacteriota archaeon
AAAAGGGGAAGTCTCACAACAACCAGGCTATCGAAATAGTACCACAGTTATGTATGCAATTGTAAACCAGGATAGGATAAGCTCGATGGACAGTCTGTTGGATGCTGTTTCAGATAATAACTCATACAATCTAGGCTTGGATTTACACCGGCTTTCTTTCGGTTTGTTTCCCAAAGTGTTTCCGGATACAAGTTTACTTCACACCGTCACCTTAGGACTTTTAGGTGATTTAACATCGAAACAGGATTTCGGCATTATACCTTTTCGAAATCTATTAAGAGCTTTAAAGCAAAAAGGCATTTCTTTTGATGATTGTATTTCTGGGGCAGGCAGGTTCGGACTACACCCTTATCGAAATATGGCTTACCATGATTTGAGTAGAGATGACTATGAAAATGCGGTTTTAGCAGCTGACAAAGACGTGGAATTGAATCCAGATAATCCTGTAAGTCTCCGTGCGAAGGGTAATTTATACCAAATAGCGCATGAACGTGGATTTAGAAGGACAGGAAATGAGTCAGATGATTCACTGTTAATGGAATCAGAGCAGTTGATTTTACGGGCAATTAACTTAGACCCTGAAAATTCAATGGGACATTATGAACTTGGATGGGTACAAGAAGCAGGTGGGAAATTCGATGATGCATTAAACTCTTTCAAAAAAGCACACGAACTTGAGCCATCCGAGCAAATACACCTTATTGCTCGAGGGAATCTCCTTTCCAATCTTGGAAGACACGATGAGGCCCTGATTGAATTGGAAAAAGCAAGGGAGTTAGGCCCTAATACTCCCTTCGACTTAATGATGTTGGGAACTACTTACGCAATAGCTGGGCAATCCGAAAATGCCCATGCTGCAATAGATGAAGCCATACAAATGGCCCCTAAAAACGCTCACGCTCATGAAGCCAAGGCTTATGTCCACAGGATTGAAGGAGATTATGAAAAGGCGATCACTGAGAGCAATGAAGCTCTAAGATTATTACCTAAGAAAGTTGGGGGACGGGGAGGTATGCTTGAAGATAGGGCAATATCTTATGCACTTTTAGGTAAAAAAGAGGAGGCTAAGGCCGATGTTGATGAATTATTGAGATTATTCCCCACTCATCTTGATAGTTCATTAATTGATAAATCCCCGAAAAATAAGAAGGCATTTGAAGATATTTCGTTGGTTAATTCTGACCAAGCAATTCTCTTAGGTCTTGCAGGTCGGCCGGATGAAGCTAGGGAATTCTTTGAGAGGGCGATTAAATTGGATCCTAAAAACACCGCGAAATATGAGGAACAGATGAGGATGGCTTTATGAAAACAAAAAGAAAAGAATATGACTTGCTCGCTCAGGTGGAAAGAATGATTGAAAGTGATGGCTACAAGAATGCTGAAAAAACTATGTTAGAGTTTGGACAAAGAGTTGGAAAATGCAGAAATGATGAGCAGAGGAGGGTGGTCTGGCAGGAGCTAGCCCAGTTTGAGGATTCGCTTAAGGATGGTAGGATGGTGCAACCTGAAGATTTTGAGGTTGAGTTCACAACACTTAGACGGGCGCTTCAGGAAGACATATGATAGAAAAGTTGATTGATTCCGCCCCGGGGCAGCCTGGGGCTTATGTTTTCAGGGATGGGGAGGGAAATCCAATTTACGTGGGTAAGGCGGGGAATCTGAGAAAGAGGTTGAAGTCTTACCTTAAGACTGGAAGATTAGACCCTAAATCCAGGCTTCTTATGGAAAACGCCGTGTCGGTCGAGTATACGGTGACGGACTCGGAGTCTGAGGCGTTGCTTCTGGAATACAACCTCATCAAAGAGCATAATCCGAAATACAACGTCCGATTCCGAGACGACAAGAGGTATCCGTACTTTAAGATAACTGACGAGAAGTATCCGAGGATTATCGTGACAAGGACGAGGGAGGCTGACGGGGGAAGATACTTCGGACCCTACCCCGACGGATTCCACGCCCGGAAAATGCTAAAGACTTTAAGCCGGTTCTTCGGATTTCGAACTTGCAAGGAGCTACCTGATAAGCCTTGCCTAAACCTTCAGATCAAAAAGTGTGCCGGCCCCTGCGTGGGGGCGGTAAGTGAGAAGGAGTACCAGGAATTGGTGGAGGAGGCGGCACTATACCTTAAGGGAGATACATTAAGGCTTGAAAAGCTGCTCGTAAAGAGGATGAGGGAGCGCTCGGAATTGCTTGATTTTGAGGGTGCGGCGGGTGTTAGGGATACGCTAGTCCAGGTTAAGGCTTTGAGCGAGGACGTGAAGCTTTTTTCCAAGGATTCTGTTGAAAGGGATTACGTAGGGTATGCTCTGGTTGGTGGTAAGGCAGGTGTTTCAGTTTTTATGGAACGTAAGGGCAGGATGGTCGGGCACTTTTTCTTCAGGCTTTCCGGTGGTTTGCAGGTTTTTGAGGGTGAGAGTGTGAGCGCGTTTATCAGGGATTACTATCAGGCCGCCGATATTCCGAAGGAGGTCGTTGTTAGCGCTGAGTTTGAGGTTCGCGCGCTTGAGGCTGAGATGTCGGGTCGTGCTGGGAGGAAGGTTTCGATTCGGGCGGTGAAAAGGGGCAGGCTTAGGAGGATGATCAGGCTCGTTGAGAGGAATGCTAAGGTACAGTTGGTTCAGAAGACTTTTGAGTTGGGCAGGACGGATGGTCTAGGAGACCTTGCGAGATTGATAGGATTTAAGGGGAAGATCGGGCGCGTTGAAGGGTTCGACGTCTCGAATATTTCGGGGACGGACGCCGTGGGGTCTATGGTCGTCTTTGAAGGGGGGAAACCGAATAAGAGGGAGTACAGGAGGTTTAAGATCAAGACTGTGGCGGGTGCTAATGATGTTGCCATGATGCGTGAGGTAATATCCCGGCGGCTTGGAAACGACTGGCCCATGCCGGACGTTATCCTGGTGGACGGAGGCAGGGGGCAGGTCAACGCAGCGTTGAAGGCGCTTTCCGAAGCCGGGAAGGACATACCCGTCATAGGGCTTGCCAAAGAGGAGGAAGACTTGTACTTGAGTGGCCGTGAAGGTTTCTTATCTCTTCCCAAGGAATCTGCAGTCATGACTCTTCTTAGGGCAATCAGGGATGAAGCCCACAGGTTTGCATTAGCATACCATAGAAAGCTTAGGGGTGAAATAATCCCAAAGTAGTCTTGACAGTCATGAAAATCTGGTTTATATCATGAGTGTTTATGTGATTGTTTAGGATGAGTCACAACTAGTTGCGTGACGGTTTAGAGCAAGTTGAGACTGTTTCCGTGATTATTTTGACCTTTATGATTGTTTTTCGCGTGACACATGATTATTGTGACTAATCAAGGGATTCAAGTCATGATTGCACTGCAGTCTTCTTGTTTTAAGTCGTGATTTATGTGTTATAGTCGTGACTCAAAACCGAAAGCTTTTTAAAGAGTCATGACTATATCATAACAGTCATGAAAGACTCGACGGAATCACACAAACAAGAATTCGAGGAAGCCGTTGGAAACATTTCCTCGGCCGTGCAACAAATCTCCGACCCAGTCGCACTCGCAACAATGCTCTTCTCAATCGCAGAAGAGCGGAAGTCAACAAACCTGGTAGTCCGGGAAATAAACGGAAAACTAGATAAATTCGAATTATTGATGAGCAAGCTCGATGAAATTGCGCAAGGGCTTGAAAAACTCACCGCCCAAGTACACGAGCATCCAGAGTCGCAAGTAACTTCGGAATTGTCCGAGCGAGACGAAGAAGTATTGGCATACGTCCGGGAGAAGGGGCGAGTGTGCGCAAACGAACTTCAGGAAAAATTCGATTACCGCGGTAGGAACGCAGGCTCCGCACGGCTCTCCAAGCTGTTTAAGGAAGGCGAGTTGGACAAGAACTTTGTCGGGAGGAAAGTCTACTACACGGTGAAATAACGCTCATATCACATCACCCCACCCCAACCACCCCCCTCCCCCCCTGGCAAGAAAACGCCAGGGGGGGCACAATCACAGCACCCCCCCCCAGCCACCCCCCAGCACCCCTGGCAAGACAACGCCCGGGGGG
>JBDRAY010000050.1:0-28231 GCA_043823295.1 Methanobacteriota archaeon
TGATTTCACCCGAAACGTAGGAGGACAAGTCTATTCCATTTGTCCCGAAGAAAAATACTTGTTCATCCAGTGAAAGCTCTATCAAGTAGAAGTCTTTTGAATTATTTTTCAAGTGCATTGCCTTAAAACCTTCGTCGAGCTGTCTCTCAACCTCGCTCGCATTCACTGCGAGATCCATGCTTAAAAGCATCATCCTCCCTAAAACAGGATCAGAAGTCTCGCCAACATCATAGACGGTGAAGCCAAGCCTTCCAAGTTTCAATGGGATCGGTTCAAGAGGCTTCTCGACGCTTGTGTTTGAGGGTGGAGAAGTGCAACCCAAAACAAAAATTGAAAGGATGAATACAATCAACATCTTTTCACTCATCTTCTCTCACCACCAAGATGGGGATTCTCCCACCATTCATGTCGTAGCCTGCAACATCCTCAATACCCTTATAAGGGTATTTCACAATCAAATGCACTATCCCGGTTTTTCTGAAAAACCTTTTGTCAGCTTCGGATGGATTAAAGCTTTGGGAAGGGTGGCTGTGAACACTACCCTTGATTGAACGGTCTATAGGTATCATGTCGAAGCGAGTCACAGCAAAACCCTGGCCGTAAGTCGACTTTGGAGTGATTAAAACATCCGTGATAACATCCTCTTCTATACGAAGCTGTGCCGTAAACTCCCTGGGATAAACGTTTCGTGAAGCCGCTAAAATAAACTCTAACGCACCTTCAAGAATGCGAGCTCCTTCCATGTTAAATTCTATTTATACTGACCGAGATAATTTATATTGTAGAACATGAGGTTTCTAAGAATCATGAGGGAAGGATTCAGTGTGTACTCACACAATCTTACAACCTTCTTGCTAGCCATGATAATTGCGGTATGTTTATCAGTCTTCATCTTGACGATTCCCCCCCTCATATTCGGTTTATACTACATGGGGTATAAGGCTTCAAAGATGGGGAGCGTAAGTCTTACGGATTTATTCCAAGGTTTCAGGTTGACTGTTAAAAGCTGGATTTACTTCCTGGTTATTACAGTAATAGTAATCTCCGTGCCATCCATCCTCCACGTAATCCTCGATTACTTGAACATGTCCGACATACCAGCCTTCATAATAGTCTCCCTAATCTTCATTTTTTGGAGCACACTAAACTTCTTTTGCCTAGTCTATGCGATACCCCAAATAGTGGGAGAGGGAAAGGGAGTGTTTCCAGCAATCAAAGATAGCATAAGACTTGTGTATGATAAGTTTTCGACCACAATAATGGTTTTTATATCGCTCACAATTATCACAGTATTAATCGGGTGGATTCCAGTATTCGGTCCACTAGTCGTAATACCCTACCAGATAATCACTTACTCAAGAGCTGTAATCGAACTTTCAGACTAATATTTCAAGAATCTCCCCGATTTTCTCGATAACGTAATCTGGATACTCAAACTGGTTTTTAGGCTTTCTTTTAGAAGACCCTTCATGCAGGATTTGAACACTTACTAAACCAGCCTTGTTCGCACCGTAAATATCCTTGCCAAGCCTGTCACCCACCATCAAAACCTGAGTGGGTTTCAATGAAAGCATTTCAACAGCCCTTGAAAATAAAACACCATCAGGTTTTGAGACACCCAAATCTTCAGAAACAACCACTGCCTGGAAAAAATGCTGTAAGCCCAGACGAATAAGCTTCTCCCACTGTTTAACAGCCAACCCATCCGAAACCACACCCAACTTGATTTTATTCTCCCGAAGTTGTAGAAGAGTCGGAATAGTATCCGAGTAGGGTACGAGATATGCTATCTTCGTCGTATGATAAGCCACAATACCCGCAGCAATCACTCGATGATTCGGAGCTAAACCATACTCTTCAAGCAGGCGGTCATAATGATTATCGTAATTTGGACCATACTTTCTCACAATCTTTGAGAGCACACTCAAAGCCTCCCCCAAATCCACGTCAAAACCGGCTTCAATCATGGCTTTAACGGCATTACGCCTGGAATTTGCAGCCATAACCTGAGTGTTAAACAAAGTATTGTCAATGTCGAATAAAACAGCTTTTATTTTCACTTTAACCTATTAATTACTCCACTTTAATAACATGAGATGGCTCGGAAAATATTGTATGAAAGCACAAACGGCAAGGCCGAGAAGGTCACATTCAAAGACGCACTACTTAAAGGGCAGGCTCCAGACGGGGGACTCTACACTCCCATGGAAATACCCAACATAAACATTGACGAGATTGTATCTCTTAAGGGAAAATCATACCATGAAGTAGCTTATGCCATAACTAGGAAATTTCTTGAAGGTGACATCCCTGACACACAATTAAAAAGTATCATGGAAGACGCCTACAAGTTCACACCCCGGTTTGAATTGATTAAAGATCGAATATCGTTAATGTGGTTGGATGAAGGCCCCACCGCAGCATTCAAGGATTATGCAGCACAATTGATGGCCAGACTCATGCAGTTTTACCTTAAAGTTGAGGACCACAAGATTCTGATTTTAACTGCGACTTCAGGAGACACTGGAAGTGCAGTAGCTACTGCTTTCCACGGAGCGGATAATATCGAGGTTTTGGTATTGTTCCCAGAAAAGGAAGTGACTGAAAAGCAGAGAAAACAGATGACAACTCTTGGAGGTAACGTCTCCTGTATCGCCGTAGACGGCAAGTTCGACGACTGTCAAAAGCTTGTAAAACAAGCTTTCAATGACCCTGAACTTCAAGACCTTAACATGTCATCTGCAAATTCCATTAATTTCGGAAGGCTACTTCCCCAGATGGTGTATTACTTTTACGGTTACGCGAACCTGTTTGAAGAAGTGGGGGAAAGAATAGTATATTCAGTACCTTCAGGAAACTTTGGGGATCTCATGGGAGGAGTGTACGCTCGAAAGATGGGTCTTCCAGTCGAAAGATTCGTTGTTGCGACAAATGAAAATGACGAGTTCCCAAAGTTTATGGAGTCTGGAGTTTACTCTCCGATAAGCCCTTCCAAAGTATGCATTTCAAACGCTATGAACGTAGGCAATCCTTCAAACCTGGCACGATTGATACACGTTTACGGGGGATATCTAAATGAGTTGGGCGTCCTTGAGCGAAATCCTGACATGCAGGCTTTAAACAGGGATTTTTATGCAGTTAGCGTTTCAAACGATGAGACTCGAAGGGCCATAAAGTCTGTTTATGATGAATATAAGATCATTCTCGAGCCTCACGGGGCTGTGGGTTATGCGGGCCTTCTTGAATATTTGTCAGACTGTACTTGGGAAGGGTTGTCTGTGTCTCTTGAGACTGCGGATCCGGCCAAATTCCCTGAAGAGATCGTGAAGCTGCTTGGTTTCGAACCGCCCCTGCCCGAAAGCCTTCAAGGGCTTGAAGGAAGAGAGGAAGAATACGGTAAAATGGGTTCGGGTTACGCAAGCCTTAAGAAGTATCTTTTGAAAAACTATTGATTTTGCTTTGAATTTCAGCTTCGAGTATACTTAGGATTCCTGATTGACCCTCCCATTTTTTTACTGACTGCTTAACTTTGATTTTCTTTTTGAAAGTTGGTCCATCCAAGACGAAAGTCTCAAACTCGCCCCCCTCACCGCACACGCTCACCCCATACTTTTCCTCCAACTTGACGAGAGCCATAACATCCTTTTCAGATAAGAGCCTTCCCAGCCAACTTTCATCAAGCCCCTCAGCTGAGACTCCGACAACCAAAACCTTAAATCCCGCACCAAGAATGTCTCGCATAAGCATGACAGGCTCCTTATGCCACAAGGGATTAAACGACTTCAACTCAAGGTTATGGCACACCGAATCTATACGGGTTTTCTGATATTCTGAAGCAACCGCCCCTGACACTATCCCGTCAACATCCAGTTTGGATAGAACAGTTTCAAGCTCGGATACTTCCTCTTCCTTTACTCCTGAAACATTCTCTTCTAGAAGTGGCAGGCCAATGCAGGAAGCCTGAAGATTCGTTAAATCTATGCAGGGGTAATGGAACATGTATGAGTCCTCCCTTTTAGGTTTTAGTGAAACAAGACTGTCAACATCCCAACCCTGGTTTAATGCCCAGTAGAGAGCGTAGTTTGAGTCTTTTCCACCGGAGTAGAGCACTGAAACCTTCATGCAGGTTTATAAATACGTAACCCAATTGAAATACTATAATTTTAAAGGTGGTTGAAGTATGGATGAAACAAAGATTCTATTGGATGAAAACGAATTGCCAAAGAGATGGTATAACGTTGTGGCGGATCTTCCGACACCGCCCGCTCCCCCGTTAAATCCGGGAACCGGTGAGCCGGCGGGACCTGAAGACTTAGCACCCATCTTCCCGATGGAACTTATCAAGCAGGAGGTCAGCCAAGACAAGTGGATTGCTATCCCCGAGGAGATTCGAGATATCTGGCGTATTTGGAGGCCCAGCCCCTTGATTCGGGCTCGCCGCCTGGAAAAGGCGTTGGATACGAAAGCCAAGATTTACTATAAGTGGGAGGGAGTTTCCCCTGCGGGAAGCCATAAACCCAATACTGCAGTCGCCCAAGCCTACTATAACATGAAGGCGGGTGTAGAGAGGATTTCCACCGAAACGGGTGCGGGCCAGTGGGGTAGTGCACTCGCATTTGCGACCAAGATTTTCGATTTGAAGTGCACAGTATACATGGTTAGGGTAAGCTATGATCAAAAACCGTACCGTAAGATGCTAATGCATGCCTGGGGTGCTGAAGTCCATTCATCCCCTACTAACCTAACTAATGCCGGTAAAAATATTCGGAAGGAGCATCCAGACACTTCAGGTAGCCTGGGTATCGCCATTTCCGAGGCTGTCGAGGATGCGGCAACCCATGACAACACAAAGTATTCACTGGGTTCGGTCCTAAATCACGTTTGCATGCACCAGACAGTGATAGGTCTTGAAACTCAAAAACAGTTGGAGAAGGTGGAGGCGAAAGCGGACGTGATTATCGCCTGTGCAGGTGGAGGGTCGAATTTCGCAGGCCTTGCATTCCCGTTTATTGGAGACAAGCTCACGGGGAAAAACCCGGGTTTGGAGGTTATTGCAGTTGAGCCTACAGCTTGCCCGACCATGACTAAGGGAGTCTTCGCCTACGACTTTGGAGATACAGCACAGACGACCCCGCTTCTTAAGATGTATACTCTAGGACACGACTTCGTCCCGGCGGGCATTCACGCAGGGGGACTGCGATACCACGGTATGGCACCGCTAGTAAGCCACTTAATCCATGAAGGACATGTTAAGGCGGAATCTTACCATCAAAACGAAGTGTTCGAGGCTGCGATATTGTTCGCGCAAACCGAAGGACTGGTAGTAGCCCCTGAAACAGCACACGCAGTGAAAAGTGTTATCGAAGCGGCCAGGAATGCGAAGGAGGAAAAGACTATTGTATTCAACTGTTCAGGACACGGAAACTTCGACATGTCAGCCTACGAAGCATACTATGAGGGCAAGCTGCTCGACTACGAGTATCCTGAAGACCTTATAAAACAAAGTCTTGCAAAGCTTCCGAAAATAGAGTGAGGGGCAAACTCCCTCACCAAATTATTTTTTTTAAAAGAATTAAATCTCTTTTATGGATTCCGTCGGATTCATTGTAAACCCTCTCGCAGGCCTAGGGGGAAGCGTAGGCCTTAAAGGCTCAGACGGACTTGCTGACGAAGCATTAAAAAGAGGCGCAAAACCAAATTCAGAAAAAAGAGCGTTAAAAGCTCTTGAAAGTGTTTCTAAGCAAATCCTCTACAAATTCTTGACTTGCAGGGGGAGTATGGGTGAATCAGTACTCAAGAAGGCAGGGTTTTCATGCGAGACTGTTTATACTCCGGGAAAACGTACGACGGCAAGTGATACTAAGAAGGCTTGCGAGATTTTCAAGGAGCAATGTGTTTCTTTGATCGTTTTTGCTGGGGGTGATGGTACTGCACGGGATGTGTTCGAAGTTGTTGGAAGTGAGATCCCAATCCTTGGAATCCCGGCAGGAGTTAAGATGCACTCGGCAGTATTCGCTTTGAATCCTAAGGCTTGCGGAGAGCTCATAAAACTTTTTATTGAGGGGAAAGTTGAGTGTTTGGACGCCGAGGTCATTGACGTGGACGAAAAAGCTTACAGGAGGAACGTGTTGTCCACCAAGCTTTTTGGGATTGCTAAAACCCCGTACATGAAGGAGGCGACTCAGGCCGGGAAAACTGTTTTACATGCAGAGAAAAACGCACACGCCCTTGAGGATTTAGCAAAGTTTACGGCATCATTCATGGAGGAGGATACACTGTATTTTTTAGGGGCGGGATCCACCACCAAGGCCGTTGCAGACGAATTCAAACTGGATAAAACCCTTCTCGGAGTCGACGCATTTTTCAACGATAAGATAATCAGAAAAGACCTTTCGGAAAAAGACATTCTTAAGCTTTTGAATTCACACTCAAAATCAAAAATAATCGTTTCCCCCACGGGACGGCAAGGATTTGTTTTCGGCCGCGGAAACCAACAGTTCAGCCCTAAAGTCTTAAGGAAAGTTGGCGTGAAAAACGTGATAGTGATTGCAACACCACAGAAACTCAAGGAAACACCCGTCCTGCACGTAGATACCGGAGACGTAAAACTCGACGCAAAATTCGGAAACAGCCTTCGAGTAGTCTGCGGGTGGAAGCTCGCAGCACGGTTGAAGTTAAGCTAGGATGATAACTGAGGTAATCTTTCTCCTCGGACTCGGATTCATAGTAGGTTTATCCGGAGCGCTCATTCCGGGACCATTACTAGTTTATACAATAAACGAGTCCTTGAAAAAAGGAGGATGGACTGGAGTGAAAGTCATCGTCGGCCACATGCTCGTGGAAGTCGCCATAATAATGCTTATTGCAGTAGGGCTCTCCTCACTAATCTCATCCCCCAGATCCTCAACAGCGATAAGCCTTGTTGGAGGAGCAATGCTCATATACATGGGAGTCCGTTCCTTTACAGACGCGGAAGTTGAAATTAATGCTAAAAAAACAGTCTCCTACGGCCTCATCGCTGGAGGATCCTTTTTCACCGCCTTCAATCCGAGCTTTCCTCTATGGTGGGCTACCGCGGGAATCCGTCTTCTCATGGAAGGATACTTTGCGATGGGATTTTTCGGAGCGTTTCTGGTGGTTGTAGGACATTGGATCGCAGACCTTGGATGGTATGCCCTAGTTTCATACACTACAGCCTCACAGGCCAGGATACTTTTTGAAAGAGGCTGGTATAAGAAATTGAGGACAATTCTTTCAATAACTTTAATGTTGATTGGATTATACTTCATCTACTCGGTATGAAAAATCGAAGAATCCATGCAATCATTCTCTCAAATGATCTCCCGAACCTTAAAAACAGGGGTTCGGTCTCTGGGCGGAGCGGCGCCACTTTTATTGAGTACAATCCCATTTTGTTGGCTCCGACAATGTCGGTGAGAATCCGATCACCTACCATTGCAGTCTCGGTAGGTGTTGTGTCTAAAAGGTTCAGTGCCGCTTGAAACGCCCCCTCCTTCGGCTTTTTAATCTTGGTCTCAACAACTGGAATTGGAAAATACCGCTTCAACTCTTCCACCCGTTCATATGAGGACGTGTTGCTTAGAAGTGCGAGCTTGAAATTCTTCGCAAGCTCGGTGATTTTTTCTTTGAGAGATTCATCAACTCCATCTCCCTTGAACTCGCAAAGGGTGTTGTCGACGTCGAATATAAGCGCGGAAACACCAAGTTGTTCTAATTCAGAAACACTCAAGTCAGCGACAGTGTCAACCTCCTTATCTGGGTGCATGTTTTTTGGGGTAGCGTATCTGAAAAAGAAAAATGGGTTCAAGTACGCAATGAAAGTTGTGTTCATTTCTTACTCCAGGAAAAGCTCGTAAAGTCCTGTCTCCTCCCCGATTCTACGTGCCGCTTCAATATCTGTTTTAAGGAGAACAATCTCGTTCGTAATCGAGACTTTCCCAGATAGGAGATGCCCTCCAAAAGCCTTCTTCTCCCTGTTTCCGACAACACAGTGGACGTGGAAGACGTACTCCTCGTCCTGAAAGACGACGTTACCCTGCAATGCTATAAGCTCGTGGACTTCAGGAAAATGCTTCTCCCCGTAATTTCCCTTCTCAACAAAGTAGCCTAACTTGAAATCCTTAAGCTGGCCAATCCCTGAAAGAAATACCGCCGTTTTAACGACATGCTTGACACAAGCCGCCCTCAAACTCTCATAAAAATCCTCGTCCTGGAAAAGACGGATGAAAACCAGGTTCTTATCCTCCTTACTCTGCATCTTAAGTTATTGTGGAGACATTTATTTTAAACTGCCTTAATAGTAAGAGGCACAAAAGAGACCACCATCGCGGGGGTGCCAGAGCTGGTCAAATGGGCAGGGCTTAGGACCCTGTGGCGCAGGCCTACGCGTGTTCGAACCACGTCCCCCGCAACCTTTTCTTTCTTTTTATGAAAAAGAAAGAAAACGTTGACGAAAAGAAAGAAAAAAATAATTATTTCCCGGCAAAATCTTTTCTTTTTGGGGTGGAGCATTTTTTCTTTTCGGTAAAAGAAAAAGGGCTTCGTTGAACCTCGTCCCCCGCAAACCTTTATTTATTCTTTTTCAAGGGTTTAATTTCAATGAGGTTTGAAAGTGTTTCGTATATTCCCATACTGTATTCCCGGTTGGTTATTAGGTCTGCTTCTTCCTTGACCTTTGGATGAGCATTCGCAACTGCGACGCGAATTCCTGCTTCTCTAAACATTGGCAGATCATTTAGGAAGTCTCCAATCGCTATAACCTGGTTTTTCTTAATGCCAAGTCTTTTTCTCAGGTGTTTTAAACCAACGCCCTTGTCGATTCCTGCTGGTACAATATCTGCTTTTTTTAATACATTTTTCTGAAAGCTAACCTCAAGCTTCTTTTTCTCTAATATTTTTTCAACCTTTTCATAATCTCTTGCATGGACCATGACTGCAACCTTTCTACCTTTTGGTGTTGCTATCCCACGTAATGCTTTCCTTATATCGTTGGATTGTTCTTCCTCTAAAATGAAATACTCGCCATTCAATTTTATTGTTGCGCCAGCCTCTGCGATAAAGCAGTCGTTTGTCCCCATAATTTTTGAGATTCTCTCAAGGGCAGCATAACCTCTTCCAGAGCAGATACAAATCTTTATTCCCTTATCTTTTATCTTTTTGAAGATCTCAATTGTACTATTTTGAATTTTCCCACCAGGTTTGATCAGTGTATTGTCAAAATCAATTGCAATCAACTTTATGTTTTTCAAATCAACATTGTTTGAGTATTCCTTTTTTACAAGCTCATCTGTATAGGGCACTTCAACCTTGTTATTCTTTGAATTGTAGATATCAAACCAGGTAATAAAACGTGCTCTTTTCCAGTACTTAACCTTTTTAATTTTAAAATTCTTTAAATTTAGGTGTTTTTTCAAGACCATTGAGATGTCTCTAAGGTTTTTGGTTCTGTCTTTTCTAGTAAGCCCAGTTGGGGTAATTCTGTAATTGTATAGAATCTTTGGGATGTAACAGACCTTGTCCAAACCCATGTTAGTTATCTTGATAAGCAGATCAACATCCTCTGCTGTTGCCAGTTCCTCATCATAGCCACCCACTCTTAAAAAGGCCTCTTTTGAGATGATTTGGGCGTGGTGGATAAAGTTGCGGTGGAATCTTGGATCTTGAAGCGTGTTGAAATGCTTTAGCATTTTTTCATGCAAGAAATTCTTCCTTTTGATTCCTAGAACACGTTTTCCATTGGCTGAAATCATTCTCTGGTCAGTGTAGAGCAGGTTGTATTTTTTCCTATTCAACTTCTTATTAACTAACTTACAAAGATCTGGTGAAAGCATGTCATCAGCGTCTAAAAAAATAAGATAATCATGTCTTGAGTTATTTACTGCCTGATTTCTTTTGGACCCAGCATTTGATTTAGTATTTGTTAAAATGATATTGATGTTGAGTTTGGAGCTGAAATTGTGTAAAATCATCCGACAAAGATTCTCCTGATACTTCCTAGGTGAGTTGTCATCAATTAATATTACTTCAAGTTTATCTAATGGGTAGTTCTGATTTTCCACACTTTCAATAGCTGCCCTGACATAAGAAAGCTTTGTTTTGTAGTTGGGGATAATAATGCTGAAATTTTGCTTTGAATCTGAAATGCTACCACCTTTATGCACCCTTATTAGTTAATTTATATTAAAAATGTTGTTTTTATATGTTGGCAAAAAAAAATATTCCGAACTTAAAAAAAGTAGAAATTGAAATAACTACTAGATGTAATCTACATTGTTATAATTGTGATAGGTCTTGTAGGCAGGCTCCTAGTAGAGAATCTATGTCTCTTGAACAAATTAAAAAGTTTGTAAACGAGTCAATTAATTTGAATTGGGATTGGGAATGCATTGGAGTGATTGGTGGAGAACCAACCCTTCATCCTGAAATAATTAAAATTTTAAAAATATTAAAAAAATTTAAATTATTTAAGAGAAATAATAACAATGAATGTAAGATTGAGGTGGTAACAAATGGATTTGGAACTGCAACTAATAAAGTTTTATCAAACCTTCCTCTTTGGGTGGATATTCGTAATAGTAATAAAAAATCTCCAAATCAAACATTTGAAACTTATAACATAGCCCCTATTGATTTAGAAAATGTTAAGAATGTAGATTTCTCAACTGGTTGTATAATATGTTCAAGAGATGGGTTGGGTTTAACAAGATATGGTTATTATCCCTGTGGTGCAGGAGCAAGTGTTGATAGGGTATTTGGCAAAGATATTGGAATTAAAAGATTAGAAAATGTAAATATCCCAAACTTAACAACACAATTAAAAATACTATGTTCTTATTGTGGTCATTTTAAGTATGGCAATATAGATAGTAAAAAAGTAAAAAGAGTAGCTATTTCAAAAACTTGGAAAAAAGCCTATGAAGAATATAAACTTAAAAAACCTTCACTAAAACTTTATTAAGAGACCTAGCCAGAAATCCAATATTACTTCAGGAGCAAATAATTCATATTCTTCGTCAGAAATAATTCTAATAGCTCAAGCTTTTCTTTTCAAAAGAAAACCTTGACCTAAAGAGAAGGAATCCTCACATTCGTTTGGATTCAATAATTACCTTACGGTTTGGATGGGTTCCTAAGGGCGGGGAAGGCGCCCTTACGTTCCGAACCACGTCCCCCGCAACGCACGGCTCACTCCGTGCATGTGGCCGACTTAAAGTCGGACACGCGCCCGACGAAGTCGGTCGCGCACGCGGAGTGAGTACCACCTTCGGTGGTACGCACTACCCATTATGTGTGCTCGACCGAAGGGAGGGACACATTAGTCGTCGGCTAACTCCGACAACCACGTCCCCCGTAACGCACCTTTTTCGGGGGCATGGGGTATAACGCGTTCTGAGGGATTGAAAATCCCACAAACCCTTTGTGGGTGGATGAGGGCTATAGCCTCACCTTTAAATAGTTTTGTCTGAATAATATAACAATGATTGTTTTCGGTTTGGAGAAGTCTGCGGGTCTTGCTTGGGAGGTTGCTAAATTTTTGGGGGCTGAGCAGGGTAAGATTGAGATGAAGTGGTTTCCAGACGATGAATGCTATATAAGGGTTCAGTCGAGGGTTAAGAATCAGGAGGTTACTGTCATATCCTCAATCAGGTCAAGCGACAACCTCGTCTCGCTTCTGCTCACCCTTGACGCTCTTCGAGGAGCTGGGGCTCGCTTGATACACACTGTAACTCCGTATTTAGCCTACATGCGGCAGGACACGATTTTCAAGGAGGGTGAGGCGTTGAGTGCGAGAATGATACTTAGGATGTTGGACGAACTCTCCGACGACATTACTACAGTAAACTGTCATTTTCTGGATGAGGGTGGACTTAGCGTGTTTCACGACGTGAATCTTAGAAACTTGGATGCAATCCCAATTATCGTTGAATATTTCGGATCAAAGGTGAAGAATCCTTTAGTCATCGCCCCTGACGCAGGCTCGCTCGCTTATGCGAAGAGGGCTGCTCAACTTTTAGATTGTGAATTCAACCATCTTCAGAAGAAGAGGCTTTCCGGTGAAGAGGTTGTAATCAAAGACAAGACTATTGATGCTAAAGGCAGGGACGTGATTATTTTGGATGATATTATCTCTACTGGAGGTACCATACTCAACGCCTGTAAAGTCATTAGGAGCTGGCGGCCTTCAAGCATTAATGTTGGCTGCGTTCACGGGCTATTCCTGAATGGTTTCGAGCAGTTCAGTGACGTAGTAGATAGGCTTGTTTGCACCAACTCTTTGGAGACTCCGCTTAGTAAGGTCAGCGTCGCGAAGTTGATCGCAAAGGATCTTTTAGCCCAGTAACCTGGAAATGAACATTAAGTTGTTCGCAATAGGATTAATCATTTTTGTTGTTCTTATTCTTTCGATATCCTTCAGAGAATCCGATGATTTGAGGGCTGGGAGAGTCTGCTGGCGGAAAGGTTATTGTATTGACGTTGAAGTAATGGAATCTGAAAAGGCAAGACGAAAAGGGCTTATGTACAGGGATTTTTTAAGGGATGATGCAGGCGCCCTATTAATCTTTGATTCACCCGGAATACACGGAGAATGGATGAGGAATATGAGATTTCCAACCGATTTCATATGGCTGGATGAGGAAAAAGTTGTAATTCACATGCATGAAAACCTAACCCCTTGCGGAGGGGGCGCTTGCCAAGTCTATTATACACCCAAACCCGCATTATACGGTATCGAAGTGAATGCAGGTCACTCGAGGAAAAATAATTTAAGTGTAGGAGATGTAGTCGAAATCTTGATATGAAACTTTCAGAAAAATTAAAAATAATTGTGTTTGTTTCAGGCACATCACTCATGATTTTGGAGGTTCTTGGATCCAGACTCATAGCCCCATATTTCGGAACATCCACTTACGTTTGGTCGGCTATTATTGGAGTCGTTCTCACAAGCCTGAGTGCAGGTTACTATTGGGGTGGACGACTTGCAGATAATGATCCTTCAGAAAAAAAGCTTTCTAAGATACTTTACAAGGCTGCAATAATTGTTTTTTCCATAACCTTTATAAAAGACATTATATTACCTTTCACATACCTTTTAGGTGTGAAATTTGGAGCGTTCATCGCACCCTTAATCCTTCTAGCACCCGTTGGCTTTTACTTGGGAATAGTCTCGCCTTACGCGATCAAACTTTCGGCAAAAAAACTCGGGGAATTAGGTTCTATTACGGGGGAATTGTATGCCCTCTCAACTCTTGGCAGTATTTTAGGGACTTTCGCTTGCGGGTTCATCCTTATACCTTATCTGAGTTTTAACTTTATTTTGTCTGTTATATCATTGGGCTTACTAGGCGCAAGCGTACTGTTAAATTATGAGAATAAGAGGGACTACATACCCTTAACTCTTGTAGTTGTAATCATGCTGGTTTTGTATAATCCGCCAAAATTTAGTACTCGGGAAGTTTTACATTATGAGAATACCCCCTACAATGAGATCAGAGTCGAGCAGGACGATGAAATTCGATACCTTTTTTTAGATAGGAGGTCTGCTGGCGCGATTGTCCTTGACTCAGGCTATTCGAAATATGATTACATAAACTATTTTGAACTTCCTTTTCTTGTTAATCCTGACATAGAATATGTCTTGATGGCGGGTGAAGGTACTGGTGTTGGAGCTCGATTTCTTCGAGAAAACCATCCTTCAGTAAAAGTGACTGTAGCGGAGATTGACCCTAGAGTCCATGAAATTGCGGTAAAGTATTTTAGTTTAGAGGAGGATGATAATCTTGATGTGATTATTGGGGATGTTAGGATGCTTACTCCCACAAAAAAGGTTAAATACGATTACGTTATTTTAGACGCTTACAACAGTCGCTATACTATTCCATACCATCTTGTGACAACGGATTTTTTCAAGGAGATAAAAGCGGGATTGAATCCGGATGGCATAGTGTTACTTAATGTGATATCTGCAGTTGAGGGGCCAAATGCCCGAATCTTAAAATCTATTGTAAAGACTTTAAACCAAGAATTTAACAGCATAATAATCTACGCCTTAAATGAGAATTTAACTTCATTGCAAAACGTGATAGTATTGGCTTCTGAATCCCATATACCGGGGAGAAAAATGCTTGTAGATAATGTGAAGGACACCCAGATTTTGAATCAAACCCAAATAAGAATAATGGTTGAAAGCCAAGTTGACCCACCCTATAACGTTTATAATGCGATAATACTAACAGACGATTACTCGCCAATAGACAATTTATATCTATCAATCATACTAGGTTAATCAATGACGCGAAAGAAACTGTATATCCTCCTTGCTTTAGTCCTCACGTTGGGGGTGGTCACATATTATACGGGTGGTGAAGACAAAAATTGCACTCAATGCGCCTGCATCGAAAGAAATTGTTTTTTTGGAATCTGTTTTAGCTCACATTGCATCAACCTTGAGATAGTATCAGAAGCCTTGGAATTGGAGAAGGGATTAATGAACAGGGATAGTCTTCCAACCAACTCGGGGATGCTGTTCGTATTCGATATACAATACCCATACACTTTCTGGATGAAAAACGTGAGATTCCCCATCGACATGATCTGGCTTGATGAAAATGGGACAGTAGTCCACATTGAACAAGAAGTCCCGCCCTGCAGGAAAGAGCCGTGCCCGCTCTACACTCCAAGCAAGCCAGCTTTATACGTCCTAGAAGTCAATTCAGGTGAAACCCTCGAAAAGGACATAAAAGTAGGGTCAAAGTTAAAGCTTGATTACACTACCAACCATCCTTACCAATAAGAGGGACGAAAACACAACCCCCAAGATTTTCCTCAGACAACTCACCAGACTTTAGGGTAACACGCTTAAGTTCCTGATATCCCTGACCACCGACTGGAACAAGCAGTAAACCACCCTCAGCGAGCTGTTCAACCAAAGCGTTCGGTATGCGCGGAGCCGCCGCAGTCACAATCACCCTGTCATAAGGACCATTACCGGGAAGGCCTAGAGTACCATCTGACTCGAAAACGGCAGCGTTTTCAAACCCGCATTCATGAAGTTTCATTTCCGCCCATTCAACCAGTGGTTTAATCCGCTCCACAGTATAGACGAATCCGTCTTGCGCAATTTCGGCTAAAACAGCCGCCTGATACCCTGACCCAGACCCTATCTCGAGTATCTTGTTTGAAGATTCAACTTTGAGTGATTCAGTCATAATCGCGACCATGTGAGGTGCAGAAATGGTTTGATTGTGTCCTATAGGAAGGGGCGTGTCCACGTAGGCGGAATCTCTTACTTCTAGCGGGAGGAATAATTCCCTCGGAACTTTCCGCATTGCAGAGATTACAGAATCAGTTTTAAGGTAACCGTTTTTTATGAGTCTTTCAACGAGCTTCAAACGCTTTGAAGCGAAATCCATCTTAAAATAAACTACCTGCCCCGAGGGATGTAACGCACTCCAGAGCCTCCAGAGCTTAGGGAAGTGTCTCGAAGATTACTCTTCTTCTTAACAGACTTCTTATCCCTTATATCCGCTGAATAATCCTTGGTGTGCTTCCTCCTCTCAGATTCATCCAATAAAAGATTACCAGTATCACCCCTCATCTTCCAGTAAGAAGACCCTTCAATCACTTTCTCCCTCTCAGCCAAGGATTTTTTAACCCGTGGTTTAACTTCAGAACCCATAATCCACCTCACTTGCCTCTAGGAATATATTTTGCACTAGACTTTTTACTACTCGACAAACCTGAACCACACCCTAAACCAGTTTTATTACCCCCACCAACCTCTTTAGAACGCTCTTCCATCTCTTCCTGAGCTTTGCTTTTCATAACAAGACCCTTTAAATGCTCTTTTTTCTTAGATTCGTCCATGAGGGAGCCACCGTCGTAATTGTAGTCTTTCCACATGGCTTTTTTCTTTTTATGTCCGGTTTCTGATGCTATTCCAATATTATGCGAGTGTGTTCCGTAACCTTGATTGTAGTCTTGAACAAGTGTGAAGAAATTTCTTTTATCGGTTTTTCCGAGAGTTGACTTTTCCTCATCGTCGAAATTAAGCCTACTATCCCTGAAAATCTTCTTTTTTACCGCCTCCTCAGCCATGGTGATATGTTATTTGAAAGGGTAATATATAATACCATGCAGTTTGAAAAAATCTTGCTCACAATACTTGTTGTCATCACAGTTTCAGGCTGCCTTGGACTAAAAGATGACGATAAAATAAACCAATACAAATGCTCTGACGGGAGATTGGTTTTGAAGCCAATTGAATGTATTGAAGGCAGAACCACTACGAAACCATCTACCACACTTTTCACTTCCACTTCAACCACTACGATGCCCCTTTCTTTTCCAAAGGAAACCACGACTTCGACGAGAAAACGCATCGTAAGACCCGCCACGACAACATTGATCGACCCGTGCGCGAACAATATTCTCGATCCTGGAGAGGATATCGTTGATTGTGGTAGCAAATGTTACTGCAGGGTGCTGAATTTAACTCCCAGTGGTTCCGTGAAAAAACACGAGCCATCCTCCTACTCTTTTGGAGTAAACGGTACTGTATTGGTTCCAGCGGGAGAATGTGGTAGGGGGAGCTGGCCTTTACACGCAAGCTACTTCCATTATGAATGCAAGAAATTGAGGTACATTTTAAACGTAACAACCATGGAGAGTCTTTTAGACGTCCGGGCAGTCAACTTGGGGAACTCATACTTCATAGATAATCTCGAATTCGGACTACTAGACGACGACCCCAACAACTTTATCATCGCAGTTCGGAAAGACCAGTATACTGAAAACATTTCAGATAAATACAATATCATTTCTCTTGGAGGAGTCTCATGCGGATACAATGGGATGGGATTGTGCACCAGGGAATACAAAAACTACACCATCACCCTACTTGAGCGGAGTGTGGAGGGTATTAAAGTCGAAGTCCGGAACCCTGAAGGCAATATCCTGCCTAAGGAGTGGATTTATATGAACAAACCAGTTTTCTTCGACGACCTCGAGATGGGTTTGGTAAGGCCCTTAACACTGGGAGGATATGCTACAGTATACGCTTATGCGAAATAAAATGGAGTGCCCCAACCACCCGTTAAGGTGCGTGAACTGTCCAGACCACTTCAACCAGCTTAGACCACTTATTAAGGAAGCCGTAGCCACAAAACACTTTAAAAGAGACCTCCCTGGATTCAACGTCAACTTAATCCTCGACTGCCAGCACGAGCACTTCACACACCTGCACAAATTCGAATTCACGACAAACGGAAACCACATATTCAGAGCACTCTACAAAGGCAAACACATCGTATACGCCGTCGACCAAAAAAACAGACTAATCCTCCTTAGAGCATTCAAAAACACCAAAGAATACGAAAAATACCTGGAAAACAAGAAAAAAATACAAGAGACGATAGAAGGCTAAAACAAAAAACAGACTCCTTCCCACAGTTTCGGGTCATCGAGGCGGAGTACACCGAAGATGGCCCCTTTGATGAACCTTTATTAAAGGTTCTTTGAGCTCGACGGGGTTCGAACCCGCGACCACCCGGTTAAAAGCCGGGTGCTCTACCAAACTGAGCTACGAGCCCTTGTGTTTTTGGGTTTTTTTGGTGTCTACTATTATTGTCTGTTTTCTTATTTAAGTTGTGTTTTTTTGGGCTGCTAGCAGGTGTTTTGGTTCGTGGTGGGTGAATAGGGTTTTGGGTATTGTTTTTTTTAGGATTTCGAATCCTGTTTTCTCGATTTCTTCGGTCGTGTAGGTGGGTTGTGTGTACGGTGTTGCTATGAGGATTCCTTCCAGTTTGAGTGTTTTATGTATTGATTGGAGTATTTTTTTTGTTTCTTCAAGTGTTGTGACTTGGGTGTCTAGGAGTCCTATGCATGTGATTACATCGAAGTTTTTTCGGGGTAGAGTGAGGTGTAGTTCAGATGCGTCGCAGTAGAGGATGTGGGCTTTCTTACCTAGGTTTTTTTTTGGCATGAATTATAATTTTTTTGTTTAATTCGACGCCCCAGAGTTCGTGAGATGTTTTTTCGGAGAGTTTTTTTAGAAGTGTTCCGTCGCCGCAGCCTAAGTCGAGGATTGAAATTGGTTTTTTTGTAATTGATTCAATTTCCTCTAGGATTTTGTCGTGGATTTGGATTTGCTGTGATTCCATCCCTTGAGTGTGGTCTTTTTTTGGATTATCCCAGTATTGAGGGGGCAGTGGGATAAGCCGTGATTTTGAAGTCGACAGGTATTTGATTTCAAGATCTAATCCAGATAGACTTGTAAGGTATTCTATTATTTTTTTTGACTCATCAACTGTTGGATTGTGGGCCCATAAAATTACGTCTCCCCCTCTTCTTTCCGATTGTTTAATGAGAAGGGGTGTCAAACCGACTTTGACTGTGTTCACCCACAGGTTTGAGGTAAAAATATTGTTTTGGTATTCCACGCATTCGAGTCCTTCAGCAATAAATCCGAATTTTTTGAGTGGTCTTTTTTTTACAGTATTTATTAGGTCGTTGAAATGTTTCTTATCCACTTAAGATTATTGGTGTGAACGCGTGATTAAATGCTTCCCTTGACACATCTATTATCAGGCCTTGCAGTGGCTGTTTGGGCGTTTGAGAAGGGCTTGTTCCCTGGAGAGTATGTAGTCTACACTTCACTTATCTCAACGTTTATAGACGTCGACCACTTATTCAGCTACTTGTCTTCGAATGGTGAAGGTTTCAGGGGCAAATGGAATATTCTCGTCGTCGATAAACTAAGGTATCAAAGAACTCTCATACACCACGCGAAAGGGATGCTCTTAATATCGGTCTTGATAAGTTTGACATACTTCATAAAAACGGAGGTTTATTACTGCCTGACATTATCCTATGGAACACACATGCTCTTAGACCACTTGCACATAAGGAATCTCCCTAAAGTCAGAAAATACCATATTGAAGGTTTCGGGATGATTCTGCCAGTCTCGATACTGGAACTTGGATTAGACGTATTTTTCATTGCGTACTTGTTGGGGTGGTCTCTCTTATGAACTCTGAATTGCAGGTCAGAATCCAGGCTGATCTCGCCGAGCATAAATTCCAGATTATTGTTTGTAGGTGTGAAATCGAGTATTGGGGTCGGTCGAGATCGGTTGTGGGTGAGGGAGATAGAGTCGTCATTATTAAGTCGGATTCAACGATAATAGTCCACAGCCCCCAAGGTTTCAAGCCTTTGAATTGGATGAGCTCTCCCACCGATTCGACTGTGGAGATTGTTGATGGGAATCTGTTGTTGCATAGTCAGCGGACTCGCAAGCCTTTCGAAGAGATTAAGATTGTGATTTCCAAGGTTTATGATTACAAGTCTTATGACGGGCTTGTTGACAAGAAATCAATTACCGTCACTCATAATGAGAGGGATATGCAAGATTATCTGGCAAAACATCCCGCGGAAGTTGACCCGGATTTTAAGCTTAAGAGTCGCGAGTATAGGACTCCTTTGGGATTTCTGGATTTGTATGGGAAAATCGGGGAGGCTTACACTGTGGTAGAGCTAAAAAGTGAGAGGGCTGGGCTTCCTGCAGCGCTTCAGGTGGTAAGGTATAGGGATTGGCTTCAAACCCATTTGAAGCAGGATGTGAGGGGCATATTAATAGCTCCATCTATTACTCCGAACGCCTTGACTCTAGTCCGAAAGGAGAAGGTTGAGTTTAAGAAATTCAATATTAGAAAGATTACTCGGAAGGTTGTGCCTAAACACACTTTGGACAAGTGGCTTTGATCATACGGGCGTAACCTTGTTGTGACAGTCGGCTCGTATTGTCTCGTTCCGAATGTGCTCGCAGATTTCAGGGTTTCTAGAGTACATTGCCACGTACTTGTAGCAAAGGCTGTTGTGTTCAGGATCTTTAACTATTGCACAGTAAGTCGGATCCCGCTGTACAACTCCAATACACCAGTACTTGTATTCATTATCCGCAATCTCATTGCAAAGTTCAATGTCTTGAAGTAGGATGCCAACAGCCCTAAGACAGTTGTCTTGGACTCTGTCAGTTGAAATCTTCCTGCAGATTCCAGGATCTCTTTTACTCACTGCCTCGCTCATAAGGTCGTATTCATCGGCAATGTCCTTTTCAAAACAACCCATTACGAGAACTACGGTTAGTAGAGTAAGGATTAAGCGCATGGTAATCTATTAATATTAATTTGAATTTAAACCAACTAGACTTCAAGGCGAACTTCAACTATGTTGGATACCCCGTTTTGCATTGAGACTCCGACAACAGAGTCGGCGTATTTTATTACTGAGTTGTTGTGGGTTACTAGCAGAAACTGTGCGCTCGATTGTTTTAACATTTCAGCAAGTCTCACAGAGTTGGTCTTATCAAGCGCTGCGTCTAACTCGTCGACAATGTAAAATGAGGAAGGCTTGTATTGCTGTATGGCGAGAAGGAATGCCGCTGAAGTCAAGACCTTTTCTCCCCCAGACATTGCCTCGAGATTCATGATCTTTTTCCCTGCAGGAGAAGCCTTAATCAATAATCCACTCTGAGATATGTCCTTTGGATTATCCAGGATGAGCGTACCCTCACCTTCGGAAAGCTTGTTGAAGATTTCCTCGAAATTTGCTTTAACAACCTTGAAGGTGCCCATAAAAACCTCATACTTTTTCCTTTCAACTTCTTCCATGAAATCGAAAATGCTCTGGCGCTCGGCCTTCAAAGTATTAAGTCTGGACTCGATCCCATCATACTCCAACTGAACCTGGTCGAACGCTTCAATAGCCTTCATATTGATTGAACCGAACTCCTCAAGTTGGCGTTCAAAAGTCATGATGGCACGGTCAAGATGGCTTGCCGGAGCATCGATTAATTCCACTCCCCCATACTTGTTGAAGTCTTCCTTAATGGCTTCGAGTTCGGTTTCGGATTTCGCCTTCTCAACGAGATTGAACTGAATCTTCTCGTACACTCCAGACAATTCAAACTCGATTGAATTAACGTTTGCGCTAAGCTCCGTAATCTTGGACTCGGATTTGTCTCTTAAACCCAGAAGGTTTTTGATTTCAGCACCCAAGCTTGCCGACTCTTGCTCAACAAGAGTAAACTCTCCCTCAATTTTGGATAACTCGGATTGCTTGAACTTTTTTTCCTCCAAGACCCGCTCTTTCTCCTCTGAAATCTTGGTTATCTGAACGTCTAGTTCGGAAAGCTGCTGCCGGGCGGAACGGTTTTTCTCTGAAATCCCGCTTTCCCTGACTTTTTGGTCCGTCTCCTTCTTCTTTAACTCGTCTATGACTCCCGTATCGTATTTTTTCCGCTCGTCAGAAAGCTTTGAAAGTGCCTTCTCAGACACTTTCCGTTCTGTATGGAGTGTTGAGATTTCCTTTTCAAGGTAGACTATCTTATCAAGGTCGTCCTTCCGAGCGCTCAAAACTTTCTTGAGCCGGTCTTTCCAGTCGGTTATCCTATCGTCAACCCGTTTTTGCTCGATCCTAAGTCTTTCAACCTCGGTTTTCTCGTCAACAAGCTTTTGATAGTCGTAGAGTTTGGCTTCGTATTGGACGATATCGGCTTGTAATGCCTCTTTCTTCCGGGAGAGTTTTGAATCTGCTTCTTCGAAGGATGCGATTTCTTTTTCTAGCTCTTCAATGTTTGAAAATCCGATTTCACCAGTCTTAGAGACGTAGCCTCCGGTTAATGCGCCGCTTCTCTCAAATAGTTCACCGTCAACGGTTACCATACGATGCTTTCCCACACCGATTTTTTTAGCAGTCGTCAAGTCTTTGACAAGGAGGGTGTCTCCGAAAACATGGTCGAATACGATTTTGAATTGCTTCTCGGTTTTAATGAAATCTGTGGCTAGACCCAAAGCCTGTGAAGGCACCTTGTCTGACACGTTCACATTCAACTTATTCAAGGGTAGAAAAGTGGCTCTCCCCACCTTCTTCTTCTTCAAGTAGTCTATGCACTTGCCGGCAACGTCAACATCCTCAACGACGATGTTTTGAAGTCTTCCGCCCGCAGCAACCTGAAGAGCCGCCTCAAACTTCTCATCAGAGACTGATCCAAGATGGGAGACAGTACCGTGGATTCCGGCAAGAACGTCCCGAAGCCTCATGACAGCCTTCACGGCACCCTTAACTCCGCCGCCAGCCTCCTCGATAGTCTTAAGACGGGTCTTAGCCCGGGCCGCTGAAAGCTTGACTTCCTCCAAATCCTGCTCGATCTTTCCGAACTCCCCCTTACTTTTAGTTAAATCACTTCTGATTTTTTCAAAGCTCCTCTCGCGAACCCTATAGGACTCCTCAAAATCATTAATCTGCGATGTAACATCAACCCGCTCAGACTGGGCAAGCTCGATCTCTGATCGAAACTGTTTTTCCTCAATATCTTTTAGAGATGCTGATTCTTTAAGCTCAATAATTTTCTCGCCAAGAGACTTCTCCCTGGATTTTAAGTCCAAGACTTGGGTTTGCGCCTGCTCAATCTCACCCTCCACCTCAAGACCTGAAACCCTCTCCGCCTCAACAGCAATCTTTTTAGCCAGCCTTGACAATTCGGCAGAAATCTTAGGAAGCTCTTCATCAACATTTCTAATCTCGGCTGAAATCCTCTTCCGCGAAATCGAATACTCATTCAAATCAGTATTAAGAGAAGACTCCCTCTCACCGAGAAAACCAATCCTCTCCCTGACACCCCGAATCTCGCTGGAAAGCTCAGTAATGCGAGTTCTACTCCGACCCTCCTCTAAATTCAAAATCCTCTGGGAAATATCCTTGAGATTAACCCTCTCAACCTCAATCCCCCCTTTAAACCCTGAAATCTTAAGGTTGTATGCCTCCTTCTCACCGTTTAACTCAGAAAGCTTCTCATCCAAACGAGCAACCTTCTTACCCAACCTTACGACATCCAGATTTATAAGGCTTGCACGATTCCTCTCAAGCTCGCCCTCAACACCCTTATACTTTAAGGCGTCGTCACGCTCCTTCCTAAGACGCACCAAGTACCCTTGTTTTTCACCCAACACGATATGAGTTTCGGAAATCTTGTCCTCAACCTTGGAAAGCTCTTTTACAGCCTTAGCCTTCTTCTTGTCATATTCGCCGATCCCGCAGAGGTCGTCGATTACTACACGACGCTCCGAAGGCTTCATCTCTATTACTTTGGTGACGTCGTCTTGCAATATGATGTTGTATTCATTGTCTCCGACAATGTCGATGATTTTATCCCGGGTAACTCGCTGGTCATTCAGCTTGTATAGGCTGCGCCCGTCGATGTCAACCATTCTGGATATTCGATATGTTTTCCCGTCATCGTCGGAAAGCGTTATTGCGACAACTGTCTTTTTCGCAGGAGTCCCATCCTTTGCTCCGTTGAATATGAGATCCTGAATTACATTAGCCCTAAGGCCGCGAGACTTACCTAATACAAAACACACTGCTTCGGTCAGATTCGACTTTCCCGAACCGTTCGGCCCCACAATCGAAGTGAACTTGTCGGGAAACTCGATTACAGTCTTATCCCGGAAACTTTTAAACCCCCTAACCTCAAGCTTGTCTAAACGCATTTTAAGGAATTCAAAATAATTAGATATAGAAGTATAAATCATTGCGAAGATGATTTCTATTGTCTATGATGTCCGGCGTTACAGAAGTCTTCTCGCAGAGACTGTCCGGGAAGGGGACTTTGTCATCGAGATTGGGCCTCACACCGGTAAAAGCACTTTAGGCTACATCGAAAAGGCAGGTAAAATTATTTTAGTGGATAAAGGTAGGGATTGTGAGAAGAATCTTAGGTTATTTGCGGATTCCCATGAAAAAGTTTCTTTCGTCTGTGCTGACGCCCGGGGATTTGAAGCTGTGAAGGAGGTTTTGAAGGAGACGAGGAAATGCGACGTCTTCGCAGTTGATATGGGAGGCGGCCGCCATGTGGATACCGTGTTTAAGGTGTGGACGACTTGGAGCGGGATTTTCAAGCCGAGAGACTCGATTATTAGAAACAGGGAGCTTGTAGAGTTTCTTTCGAGGGCGAATATTGTGGATGACTCTGTTAAAAAGGAGTTTGATGATGACGGGTGGCTTGCTACTTGGGGTAGGGAGACTCCTTACCAGCTTCGAAAGCAGCTTGAGGAATTCGGTTATTGGATTGACATTGACAAGCCTCTTGACTGATTTCAAGGTTAAATAGTGTTGAATGCGTATAGTTTGAGATATGAGTCTTAAAGCAGTCGTCTTCGACATGGACGGTGTAGTAGTTGATTCTACTCACGCTTGGTGGTTGACGTTCAACCAGGCGTTAGAGCATTTTGACCTCCCCACGGTCAGTGAGGGAAAGTTTATGGACGAGATTCTGGGCGAATCCACAGAGGATGACATTGAATTGTATTACCCGGGCGTTTCTGAGGAGGAGCTTTTATCTTCTTACGACAGTTTTTTCAGGGGGAATTTGAGTGAAGTTCGCGCTTTCCCAGATACTTTACCTCTTCTCGAGTTTCTTTCTATAAAAGATTTGAAGACTGCGATTGCGACAAACACTCCTAGAAAGCTTGCAGGGCAGACTTTAGGTCAAGCAGGCCTTACAGGTAGATTCGATTTTGTCTTTACGGCGGATGACGTTGAAAACGGGAAACCCGATCCGGCGATGATACTCTTTGCTTGCGAGAAGATGATTGTGGGAGTCGACGAGATTCTTTACGTGGGAGACACGAAGGCTGACGTTTCCGCAGCGAAAGCCGCCGGATGCAGGATGGTGGGAGTTGGAATTTGCGGCGACGTGCAAATCCAGCGTCTGAGAGAGCTTATCCCAATCATTTCCGAAATGCTGGATTAAAAGATTCAATGTGTTTTTTTCTGTCAACTGCCTGAATTTAACTTATGTTGCGCAGACGCGGGAAGATTAAGTTTCCTTCACCCGAGTCTTTCATGGAAGATGAGGATGAGAGAGTAAGGGATCTTGCAAAGCTTGTTGGAAGTATGGCGGAGCCTTTAGAGGAGGTTTTTGGTCTGTCTGAGGATCCCATGCAGTGTTTTATGAGCTCACTTGTAGTTGCGAAGTATCTGAGAAGGGAAGGCTTTCACGCTCACGCGACACAGGGAAGGTATCTTCGAAAACACCCCCAAATAGCTCAGATGGTTGGATCTTTTAACGCCTCTAGGGCGAGTTGGTATGCTAAGGGGATAAGTGCTTTCCCACTATATTAGCGCCACCCACAAAGATTTGCTGCAAGATTTAGTGGAAGTGAGATGGATTTTAAAAGTGTTGAAGCCTTACTGCATACTTCAGAGGACTTTTTCGTCACAGTCAACTTCGGGGGGGCAGGAAGAGACAAGAACAAGTTCATGGTACACCCAACATACAGACAATTTTATCCTGAACGAAGTCGGGGTGCAATCCAGCCCATAGTCATGGATCGGGTAGATGCGATATTTTTACGGAAAAAGTATCACCTGGCCTTGACTTCCCCAGAGCATGCGAGCAGGCTTAGAAGAGATGAGAAACTTTTATTTTCCCTAGAAGGTGATGAATTGCTTTCTGACTTTGAATTAGAAATAAAGCCAGTGGTTTTGGCAAAATAGGGTCGGTTCGAGGAGAAGAGGGATGCCCTTTAGGAAAGGATGTTGAGCTTGCAGTTTATCACTCCTCTTGTCGCTGATATCTCGTCTGAGAGTTTTTGAAGGTCGAGCTTTGACCCCCTTGCGATTAACACTTCACAGCATATGTCGTGGCTTATGTGGCTGTGCATGGTCGAGCGGATTAGTTTTTCGTGGTCGTGTTGGATTCGTGTGAGTTTTTCAGTTACGTCTCCAGTATGGTGGTCGTATATGAAGGATAATGTGGCAGTGAAAAATCCTTCTTCTTTTTGCCATCTGTGGTCTTTGATAAATTCCGTGACCGCGTCTTGGATTGCTTTAGAGCGGCTTCCGTATCCTAGACTTTCGACCGTCTCGTCAAACTGTATTGAGAGTTTCCTGGGGATTGACACCCCGAACCTTGTTGACCTGTCCATTATCATGTCACCTTCAACTATTGTTTGTGTTACGAAGTTTATAGGGGATAGTAACAAAAAAAATAAAGAAGTAACACCAGAATTAATGATATCCTTTTACTCTCGGAAACAGCAGCGTCAATTGAATCCCCCCACACATTATTCAGGCCAGACCACTACCTACCCCCCCCTCAACCCACAATCCTTAAGTATTCGTCTATCTCATCCCACGTAATAGCGCATCCTGAAAACTTTAACGCTGAAAGAGACGCATTCAAAACATTCTTACCCGAAGCATTAAGCATCCGATCGAGTATCCCACGCTCGTAAGCGTAAGCCACAATCTCCGTAGACCGTATTACGGGAACACTAGGAACATACGATGAAAGCTCATCAAGTCTTGAAGAATTGATCTTGACGTTAGACTTCGCCCTATCAGACAAGAAATTCTTCAATGATTTCGGATTCTCAACAACAAGGCGTGTGGTACGCTCATCAATTAGCAAGGCGTCAGCACCAAATATTTTAACGAGCGCCAGAGCCTCAGCCTCGCCCTTGTGAATAATTTTCAGTGCCTTACCTCTGACTTCAAAAACTGAATTAGATAAAGCGAGTATTTTTTCAGTTACTTTTTGATCGGCCTCAAGCGTTGATAAGACTCCGTCGGAAAAAAGTTTTTTTATGCGCAAAGCCTCAAGCGCATACTTGCGCGATCCGGAAGGTCGAGTCACAACCTCGTCGTATACTGCCGGAGTCACAAGAACCTTGACACCCAGCTCCTGGAAAACTCCTGACATGCAGTTTAAGGCAATTGAAATGAGCGAGCTTGAATCCGCAACGATCATAATTCTTTATTATGTGTGGCTGCATTAAAAATTCATATGTGGGTTGCAGGCACAAATTGAAAGGCGAGATAGATTAATCCCACTCCGGCGAGAAGTGCCACAACCTGTTGTAAGAGTTTTAATCGATTTTTCTCGTGGTGTAGTTCAGGCATAAGATCCGCGGTCGCAATGTATATGAATCCGCCCGCCGCGAATGCAACGACAAAAGGGATTCTTGATTCCACTGCCCCTAAGAAGTTATAGCCGACCAAGGCACCTAAAATGGCTGTTGAAGCTGAAATGAAGTTGTAGGTTAATGCCTTTCGGACAGTAAATCCGGAGTGTAGGAGCACTGAAAAGTCTCCGAACTCCTGAGGAATCTCGTGTAATGCAATCGCCAATGTTGTTATCACACCCACCTCAAGTCCCGTGAGATAGGCTGCGGAAATTATCACACCGTCTATAAAGTTGTGCAATCCGTCACTTAGAAGCGTTAGATAGCCTACTGGACGCACATCACACTCCTCCTTCCCACAGTGATGCCAGTGAATGAATTTTTCGAAAATGAAAAACACGAGTATTCCCCCAAGAAGAAATGTGAAGGCTTGTCCGCCAAGCTCCTCGACCGCCTCAGGCGCCATGTGCAAGAAGGCTACTGCAAGAAGCGACCCCGACGCAAAAGCCACAAAGACTAGGAGAAAACTTTGAATCCTCTTCTGCCCGAACGCCAAGCTGGCCACCCCCACAAACGAAAGAAGGCTTACCGCCAACACGCTTAAAAGAAGGGGTATTAGAACACTCATAAAATAGAATTTGAAAAAGCCTATTTAAAAACACTATTCGTCGGTGAAAGTTACAGCTCCACCCGTAAAAACAGTTTCTCAACCCGTAACTCCTTATCACGCCTGCTAGGAGCAAAATTACCCATCTTTCCCACACACGTGAGGAACACAAGTATAAAAACCTTGATTTTATAGAAAACCAAATAATGTATTATCAATCAAGATGTGGGGAGATTATAGACTTAAAAAAAGATGGCTGTTAAAAAAATTGATTGGAATTCAATAACGGATGATAAATTTGAGGAGTTATGTAGAGCGATTTTAAACATTAATGGATATTATAACATTGAAAGTGTGGGTGGATCAGGAGATAGAGGTCGTGATTTAGTTGCTTCTAAAGACAAAGAAATCGTTCGAGGTAAGAAAACCACTGAAAAATGGACAATTCAATGTAAAAGATGGATTGAACGCAAACCTGCCCCAACAGACTTGGATAAAACATTAGTCTGGGCAAAAGCACATAATCCTAATGGAGTCCTTTTCTTTATAGCTAATACAGTTACTTCTGATACACATGATTGGCTTGAAGAATATTCTAAAACCAATAAAATTGAAATACACCGTATAGATAGGATAGCA
>JBDRAY010000051.1:0-6104 GCA_043823295.1 Methanobacteriota archaeon
TACTACTCGGGAAGATATTCTGACTGGTGTTAAACAGCTTAGAAATTCTTCCCTGAGATGTTTACGGGATACTCTAGATATTGCATTGCAAGAAGAGATTGTTGTGGTTCCCGCTCAAGAGCACGCCCGCACTATTCTAAACGACATGTCAGACCTTATAAGGACTCGAATGCTTATTTTAGAGTAATCTACGGTTCTTTTAGATTTATTTTATTGAATGTAAAATACTTATCTGAGATGTCTGTTCATCCAATCGAATCCCGTTACGGGCGGGCGGAAGTGAGGGAAATCTTCGAAGACGAAGTCAAACTTCAGAGGATGCTTGACGTTGAAGCAGCCCTCGTCCGTGCGCACTCGGAAATCGGGAGCATCCCTAAAAAAGACGCTGAGGAAGTCTCTAAAAAAGCTTCGACGAAATATGTAAAGCTGTCCCGGGTCTTAGAGATTGAAGCTGAGACCCACCATGACGTCATGGCTGTCGTCAAGGCGCTTTCCGAAGTCTGCGGGAACTCGGGCAAATACATACACTTGGGGGCGACCTCAAACGACATCACAGACACTGGATTAGCCCTTCAACTTACGGATTACATCAAATTCCTGGAAAAAGACTTAAAAGATCTTAAAATAGTCCTTCTCAAGCAGGCTAAGGCCAACAAGCTTAAGGTTTGTATCGGGCGCACGCACGGCCAGCACGCAGTGCCTACGACTTACGGCCTCAAGTTCGCAATCTGGGCTGCTGAGATGGCAAGGCACCTTGAAAGACTGAGCGAGGTTAAATCCCGCATTCTAGTCGGCCAGATGACGGGGGCCGTCGGGACGCAGGCGGCGTTCGGGAAGAAAGGCCCGCAAATCCAAAAGCTCGTCATGAAAGACCTGGGACTCGGGTCCGTCTTGGTTTCCAACCAGGTCATCCAGCGCGACCGTCACGCAGAATTCATCCTTCTATTAGCGTTAATTGCAGAATCCTTGAACAAGTTTGCAACGGAAATCCGAAACCTACAGCGCACGGAGATAGGGGAGGTCTCTGAAGGATTCCGAAAGAAACAGGTGGGCTCCTCCACAATGCCTCACAAGAGAAACCCCATCTACGGTGAGCGTATTTGCGGGCTCTCAAGGATCATTAAGGCGAATGCGATGGCTTCTCTTGAAAATATTTGTTTATGGCATGAGAGGGATCTCACCAACTCGAGTCCCGAACGGATAATAATCCCAGAGGCGTGCATTCTAACAGATTACATCCTCCAGTTATCGATTGATCTTCTAGAAAACCTCGTCTTCCACGACGATGCAATCACCAGAAACCTGCATTTGTCTAAAGGCCGGATTATGGCGGAAGCAGTCATGGTTGCCTTAACCTCAAAGGGATTGGACCGCCAGGATGCTCACGAAATCGTAAGGGAAGTTTCAATGGAGTCTTACCGGCTCGACAAACCCTTAAAGGATATTTTGCTTGCGAGAAAAGACATTTCAAACCTTTTTTCAGACAGTGAGCTTGAAGATCTTTTAAATCCAGTTAACTACATCGGCTCCTCAGTCGAGCAGGTTGAGAAAGTCATCTCCAAGCTCAAGTAGGATTTATGGATGAACAAAACTAGGGTTTTAAAATTTCTTCGAGTTTCACAATCAAATCCTTGTTGCCGACGTATACCGGGCTTCTGTCATCAATTTCTTTGGGCTGGACTTTAAGGATGCTTTCCTTACCATTGCTTGAAGCTCCCCCAGCCTTCTCGATGATGTAGCTCATAGGCCCGCACTCTATTACTAGCCGAAGCTTGCCTTGCGGCTTGTCAGTAAGTTCCGGGTACATGAAGCATCCGCCGTAGTAGATTATCTGGTTTATATCCCCTACGAATGCCCCTCCATAGCGGACTTTTAGACCGGCCTCGTTCATCATGTAGTTGACGAATTCTTTCACTCTATCCGTCCACTTGGATGGTTTTCCCCCCAAACCCATAAGCTTGCCCGGCTCGGGGAGTGTTATGTTATCTTTCCCGACGTGGTAGTCTGAATTGTCCCTGCGGTGTTTGACGAATTCCACCACGCCCTTTTTCGATGCGAGGACGAGGGTTGTGATGGGGCCGTAAAGATTGTAGAATGCGATATCCAATTTCTCAGCGGGGACGAGCAGCTCTTCCTGGCTGTGGACGCCGACTATGGTGCCAAACGAGTTGTTGGACTCGATGTTTGATGAGCCGTCAAGCGGGTCGAGCGACACAGTGTACGTCCCTCCGTCCGGGTTTATCCAGGCTTCGCCAAGCTCTTCTGAAACTATGGCCTTCACGACTCCGGTAGCCTTGAAAGCCTCACACAAGACGTCATTAGTCCAAACATCCAAAGCCTTCTGTTCTTCACCGTAAATGTTTTCAGTGCCGGCTTTCCCGCGCCGGTGCGGAAGATCTGTGAAAATCTTCTCTGTTGTACCTGAGACTGCGAGAATAATTTTCTGCAGTCCCTCATCCAAATCCGCAATGTATTCTGAAAGAGATGTCATATTAAAAATCACCGGTAAAGAATTAAGAGGAAAAGCTTATAAACATTCAATTATTTCGACCCTAAAGCTTGATCGATCATCTCGATTGCAGTCTTCAGGTTGCTGCCTTCATCTTTGCTGTATCCTGAATGCAATCCTAACATTCCTGAACACTCTATACCCACCTTGACTGCGTTAAGTTCGGCTCTGTGCATTGGATTAGTTGGGTCGAGCTTCACACGCCATCCCTCCGGGTAGTGCGTGTCGTACCTGAATATCCCCTGCTCGTCTCCTTTGTTTACGAAGTCGTATCCTACTGTTTTTAAGGGGCTGTCAGTATGTCCACCAATTCTGGCCACTGCATTTTCTGGTAACGGGTCCACGACTATTCCTGCGAGTTCAACGTGCGTTATAGCGGCTTTTTCTGGGTCGATCTGTTTATGGGTCATAACAATCAATTATTGAGTTTTCCCTGATATTAAACGTTTTTATCTTTTGAATCGAATCTTTATTTTATGACAGACTATAATCTCCCCATCTCCGGAAAAAAGATTTTTAACGTACTTGCCGATCAGAAGGTTATCGTAATGGCCGCCAACGTCCGAACGCAACTTTCCACGCGAGGTATTATGGAGGCTGCGAAAGAGCTTGACGCCGCAGTACTCTTTGAGATTGCGGAGTCTGAGGTCGGCTACACCGGCCAGACCCCTCAAGATTTTATTGACGGTATAACCTCCATGGCCGCGGAGTTGGACTTCAACTCCCCCTACGCTATCCACGGTGATCACATCACCATAAAAGAGAACACTCCAGAAGCCATCGCCGGAGCTCGTGAGCTCATCGAGGCCGAGGTCGCAGCCGGCTTTACTTCTTACGCTATTGATGCGAGCCACAACTTCAATTTCGACGGGAAGAACGAGCGGGAGCAGCTTGCCGACAACATCAAAATCACGGTCGAGCTTGCGGATTTGATTCCCAAGGACGCCTGCCTTGAAGTCGAAGTCGGAGAAGTTGGACGCACGAATGCTGACGGCTCGAAAAAACTCACTACTGTAAATGAGGCTGTTGCTTTCATCGAGGTTTTGAAGGAGCGGGGAGTGAATCCCGACCTCTTGGCCATCAACAATGGGACAGTGCACGGTAACATCTTCGACAAGGACGGAAACATCGTCGAGCAGGTTGGTATTGACATCGAGACGACCAAGGCTATTGCAGACGCCATCCGGCCTCTGGGAGTCCACATCGCACAGCACGGTATCACCGGGACTCCGCTTCGTCTTATGCACCTTTTAATCGACGCGGGCATTGCCAAGGGTAATGTCGGTACGAACTGGCAGAATATCGCGGTCGCAAACCTGCCGGCTGACATTGTTTCCAAGATGGAGGAGTGGACTCTTGCCTGTGATAAGGCCATGAAGATGAGGGAGAAGAAACCGGAGATATCCCGGAAGGAGCTTGTTGCAAAGAATATTAAGCACAGTCTGAAGGTATTCAAGGATGAGCTTTTATCCATTTCCGACGAGGACAAGCAGAAGGTGACTGATGCTACCAGACAAAGCGCCCTAGACTTCTTTAAGGCGTTTAATGCCGAGGGTTCGGCTTCAAATGTTAGGGGGTAATCTTTTCATGGTGGACTATCCGGTCCACCCCCCGAATTTCCCCCAATTCCGAATTTTCATAGAATAGGGTGTTTCCCCTCTGGATTAACGGGAATGGGCATCTCTTGCTCTCCCAGACATACGATTTTTTCAAGCACTCTTTTTCACAGTCTTTAATGCCGAATTCACCAGAATCCATAAAGTGTGTTAAGCACTGGCGAGTCGTCGAAACATAAACATAGGGCACGTGAACTGAGACTTTAAAACCCTTTAAGTCGCCATGGTCGATGAGTGCTATAGTGTTGTCCAACTCAATCCGTCCAATTCCTTGTTTTATCAGAAATTCTTTAAAACGATTTTGTGTGAGCGCACTCGAGTGTAAGACTTCCAAGCAGGCTTTAGGGATCTTACTTTCTATCAACTCTAATCTTGGATCCCGCTTATACTTTAAAAGAAGTCTCCCTAAGACGGGGCTTAGATTCCTTTTTTGAACTTCTGCAAGCAAGCCCCAATCGTTTAACACGACTTCTGTTTTTTCCGGGAGCAAGTCGAGAAGTTTTCTCGCACGGGATATCCCCGAGTCCGTCAGATACGGTGTTACTAACGTCAGGTGGGTGGAACCGGCTTTTTTCACAATCTTTTCGACTTCCCTCTCCGAGGGAAGCAGCCTTTCGCAGAATTCATCTCCAAGATACACTCTGCCATATTCTCCCTCAATTTTCCCAATCTCTGAAGCCCTCGGAACTACTATAGCATTCTCCATTTTAGATCAACTCCGGGAAGAAGCAGTTGAATTGATTGCACGGCCGTTTTAAGTCGGCGAAAACCGTGTTTTCCACGATTGATCTAACATCGCGCATAAAAATGGCCTTTGAAGGTTTCTCTTCAAGATGATCAATAATTTTCCTTAGCATGCGTACTCCAAACTCCCGCATCCAAAGGGGCTTTCCCCTACCCACAACCTTCACTCCGTAAACGCCCCACCGCGAAAGATCGTAGAGAGCGCACATTCCGCACTGAAAAGAGAAGTTTTGGGGGGCTGACTCGGGAGAATGGAATACTTCTTCAAATAGGGCATTTCCCCCCCCACCAGGCATCTCTTTTACTTTAAATTTTCGCCCACAAACGTTTCTCCCTAAACCGTATTCTTTACTTCCATGCAGGAAAGTGCAGAGTCCGTCCGAAAAAAGGCAGCGGTTGAAGAGCATGAAGACTTCGAACTTAAAATCAGGGTGAGATTTCAAGATTGAATGAATCTCACTCAAACTCAAATGCCTCGGTAAGATTGCTCTCTCAACTCCAAGGCCCCTATAAAAAGATATTGCCTGGGAATTATATACTCCAGCCACCGAAGACAGGGAAACATCAACATCCAAGCCTAACTCTGAGAAAAGCAGGAGCGTCCCAACATCCGCGACCATAATGGTGTCCACTCCCACTGAATAGGCTTTCTTAACGTATCGGATCAAGTCTTTTTCCTGTGAACCTGAAAAGTAGGGGGCATTTACGGCAAGAGAGACCGGCACATCCAGTGCATGGGCTTTTCTCACCACTTGTGCGAGCTCCCTAAAGCTTTTCAGGTTGGATTCCCTCCACTCCCGCCGGTTCGGCGCGCAAACGGGAGAATACTTTCTATTCCATAACTCGTCAATCAAACCGCAGTAGACTTCAGAAGCTCCAGCATTGACTATCTGCTCGACCTCTGAAGGTGAGTTTACTGGAGCATTGATTGAAACCATGGTAAATATTATTCCAAGTCGATGTCTTCAACGTATCCTTCGGGCGTCAGTTCAACGAGATTGTATCCTGGATACTTGTCTCTCACTTCCTCTGCGAAAGAGTGTCCTCCGCCATACCTGAGGACAAAGTTGGGTTTGCCCTTCCTTTTATGCGTGAAAGCGGCTTCTAGCGACTTCCGCTCCCGTTCTGTTTCAATTGCCTTATACCCTTCAGAGTCTTTGGGCATTTTCGACCTTAAGGCTTCAAGTTGCTTGAGGGATGACTCCTTGTCGTCTCCCGGGCACAAGTGTATCCGA